>CAJVWY010000038.1 GCA_913009925.1 uncultured bacterium | reverse complement strand
GAGGAAGAGTGAGGAGTGGGAGAGGAAGAGAGAGAGAAACGATGGTATATAAATAAGAAAAAAAGTAATAGGGGTAGTTTATGACGTCCTTTTTTGTGTTGTATTTTTTTTTTTTTCAAGCAGAAGACGGCATACGAGATAAAGGAATGTGACTGGAGTTCAGACGTGTGCTCTTCCGATCTCCGGCCATGTCCTTCTTCAGCTTGGCAACCGCCAGATATTCCAGGATCCTGGTCTTCACCTTCTCCAGGTCGTAGTGGTCCTCGTCCAGAACCTTCTCGGCCTGCTTGATATCCAGATTGTCCTCGGTGCTCTTGTTCCAGGGTATGCTGATCAGCCAGTCGATATAGGTGCGTATCACCGAGTACTCAGCGGCTGCCGGCTGCAGTTTGGAGAGGCGGTCCAGCTCGCGACGCGCCTGCTGTTCGACATCTTCCGGCAGTTCCAGCTCATCAATCTTGCTCCGGAGCTCATTGACCTCGGCGGTGATCTCATCGGTCTCCCCCAACTCCTCCTGGATGGCCTTCATCTGCTGCCTGAGGAAATACTCGCGCTGGCTCTTGTCCATCTCACTCTGGACTTCCGTCTGGATCTTGCTGCCCAGCTCGAAGACTTCCAGCTCCCGGTTGAGGATGCGCGTCAGGTGCATGAGCCGGGTCTTGACGTCCAGCTCCTCCAGCAACTCCTGCTTCTCCTCGGGTTTGATCTTGATCGCCGAGGCGATCAGATAGCAGAGGGCGCTGGGGTCGTCTACGTTGGAGGCCGCCATCTGCAGCTCCTCCGGCAGGTAGGGGACCAGCCCGATGATCTTGGTGAAGACGTTCTGCAGGTTACGGGTGAGGGCGTCGACCTCCTGGGTCATCTCCACTTTGTCCTCCAGCGGCTCGACCCGGGCGACCAGATACGGCTCGTTCTGCTGATACTTCACGATCCTGATGCGCGAAACACCCTGCACCAGGATACGCAGGGAGCCGTCCGGCACCTTGAGCATCTTGTGGATGAGGGCGGCGGTGCCAATCTCGTAGATATCGTCCGGGCCGGCTACCTCCACTTCCTTGTTACGGATAGTGGCGAGGCCGAGCATCTTGTCCTTATGGAGCACATCGTCTATCAGCTTGACCGACCGCTCCTGTCCTACGGCGAGAGGAGTCACAGTCTCGGGAAAGACCACGGTCTCCCGCAGAGGAAGGATGGGAACGATCTCCGGTATCTCATCCACCGGCTGCATTACCGGCTGGGAATCAGCTATGCCGCTTTCCATAGGCTACGCTTCCTTTGCTTTCCTTACGCTGATGGGAACATTCACCGCATCGTTGCTCTTCTGTATCACCTTAAGCTCGATGGTGAGGAAGCCGTCCTGGTAGGTCGCTTTCGAATCCTCCACGTCCACCTCTACAGGCAGGACGATCTTGCGCTTGAAAGGCCCGTAGTCGATCTCCATCTGCTGGTAGACCGTTTCCCCTTCCTGTTGGGGGTCGATACGGGCGCCTTCGATTATCAGGGCCTTGTCCTTGAGGGTCAACCTGACATTGCCGGGAGATATGCCGGGTATCTCCAGCTTGACGATGACCGAGTTCGACCGCTTGGCGTAAAATACATCAGCCAGCGGCTGGAAGGCGCCGCCCTTCATCATCCTCAACCTGGGACCTCCATAGAACCGGAAGAACATCTCCTCGATCTCGGTGGTCAGGCGATCGAATTCAGTAAACGGGTTATCTCTTTTACGTTTCATAAGCCCTCCAAAGGGAACCCGCGTGGCGGTGAACACACGGAAAAACCGCCAGCCGAGCGTGGCCGGCGCCTAATACAATACACTTTTCCCGATTCCATTGAAAGGTAACGGTGACGAGCGCGGCATGGCGTAAGTTCGGCCGGGTAGCTCCGTCTTAAGGACAAAGGATATACAGGATCGGCCCGGCAGGGCAACGGGAACAAGGAGGCGGCAATGACTTACAGGGAGAATATAAAGCTGGGGGCGATGGCGACCGCCAGGCGCAGAGAACTTCGGGCGGCCGACAGAGCTTATGAAGAAGACAACGCGGCCGCCATGGCCGGACATCTGCGGCAGGCGGCCCAGCTGCTGGCAGCGATCAACGACACGCTCGACGATATCGGAGTGGTACCGGTATACGCCTGATCGGCGGCTGTCACCTTTATCCATCGCTTCCAGGAAATCGAGGAAAAAGGGTGATGCAAGCTCCACGCGGAATATGAGGTTAGAGGAGAAAGAGAAGAGGAACATGGCAATCAGCAGACAGAGCCGTAATATCATCATTGGCGCCGCGGCGGCCGTCCTAATCGTCGCCATCCTTGCGTTTCTGCTTGGCCGGGGCTGTGGGAAAGAGTACGGCTCCACTGCCACCGGCACAACGCCGGCCGTAACCACCGGCACAACCACCACACGGACAGTGCCCACGGATACCCGGACCACGGCTGCTGTAGTACCCGCTGGGCCCGAATCCGGGCCCGTGCCTGAACCGGGTCCGGAAGCGGTGTGGATCCCGGAGATAATCTCCAGGAGCGTGAACCCGGAGATTGCTGACCCGGGGGACCCGTTGACCTTCAGCGCGGACGTCGTCGGCCCGGCGAGCAGCGTGACCATCACCGTGTACAAGCGGGATACGGGAGACCTGGCTCTTGCCCTGCCGCTGGCGCAAGGGGAGACGGTAGGTGACACGACCACCTGGTCGGCCGGTGCCGCCGCCCCGGCAGCCAAGGGAGTCTACCGCTTCCTTGCCAGCGCCACTGCCAGCGATGGTTCGGTCGTGGAGATGCCAGGCATCTCCGCGTGGACCTTCTGCGTGGGCGACCCGATGGTGGATTGCACCTGAGGTCAAGGCTGCATATCCGGTTGTTCTGCATTACAATAGTATTTACATCAAGACCGGTCCGGACCGTTCCAGCGGCAACCTGACCTGGCACCGAAGACCAAGGAGATACAGTTGGCTTCCAAGGATAACAGCGGCTGGCGCATTCTGGGCATCGTCGTGCTGGCCGCCGCCCTCATACTGGTAGTGTTTCTGGCAAGCCGCGGCTGCAAGCAGAACGAGCCGGAGGAGAAAGGCGTGACCTCGACGACTCCGACCGTACCGGGTGCGCCTTTCGGACCGACCTTGTCCGTCTCCGTACCAGGCGCCCCCGCTGACACCATCATCGACGAGAGCAACCCCGACAATGCCGGCGGCGTCCTGGCTCCACCTCAGGAAGAGCCTCAGCAGGAGCCCCAGGCCGGCCCGCCGCCATCGCCCCAACCGTTCCCCTGAGACAGGTTCACATACGGTAAAAGGTCGATGTGTTCAGGGGTCAGGGAAAAGTTATGAAGCTTACGTCGTCGAATTCTTTCTGTGAGCGTATCTCCTGGAGGATCTTCTCCGGGATGGGCTTGTCCAGGGTGACGGACATCACCGCCTTGCCGCCGATCTTCTTGCGGCCCACGTTCATGTTGGCGATGTTGATGTTGTTCTTGCCCAGAAGCGTCCCCACCCTGCCGATCATGCCGGGGACATCGTCGTAGCGGAAGAAAGCCATGTACTTGCCGGGCTCGATGTCGATATCGTGACGGTATATCTTGACGAAGCGCGGCCGGTGCTTGGGGCCGATAGTGGTGCCGGCCACCGTTAGCTTGCCCCGCTTGTCCTCCGAAGTCACCGAAACCAGGTTGGTGAAATCGATAGATTGCTGCCGCCGGGACTCGGTGACCTTGATGCCCCGCTCCTCGGCGATGGACTCGGCGTTGACGTAATTGACCGTGTCCTCTACCCGGCCCTCGAGCATGCCCTTGAAGAAGGCGATGGTCAGCAGCCGGTTATCGAATTCCGCCAGCCCTCCCTGGTAGGTGATCTTGAAATCATCAAGCGGTCCTTCGGCGATCTCGACGATAAGCCGGCCCAGCTTCTCGCAGAGGGGCAGGAACGGCTTGAGCACATTCATCTGCTCGCCGCTGACCAGCGGGATGTTGACAGCGTTGCTTACAAACTGGTCCTTGAGTGCCGCCGCCACCTGTCCGGCGATGATGGTACCCGCCCGGTCCTGGGCCTCGGCCGTGGATGCCCCCAGGTGTGGCGTCACCACCACATTATCCATCTTCAGCAGCGGACTGTCCGTGGGGGGCTCCTTCTCGAACACATCCAGCGCCGCGCTCGCTACCTTGCCCGACTTCAACGCCTTGGCCAGGGCCGCCTCGTCGATGATGCCGCCGCGGGCGCAGTTGATGATGCGCACGCCCTTCTTCATGGCCTTGAAAGCCGCCGCATCCACGAACCCCTTGGTGTCCGGGCTCTTGGGCAGATGCACTGTGATGAAGTCCGCCTGCTTGTAAAGGCTCTTGATGTTGGCGGCACCCTCCACGCCCAGCTCCTCGAAGCGGGATTTGCTCACATAGGGGTCATAGGCGACCACCTTCATCTTCAGGCCCATGGCCCGCTGGGCCACCAGCACACCGATGCGCCCGAAGCCGATGATTCCCAGAGTCTTGTCCGCCAGCTCGACGCCGCCGAAATCGGAGCGCTCCCATTTACCATGCTTCATGGAGCCGTGAGCCTGGGGGATATTGCGGCTCTGGGCCAGCAGCAGGCCGATGGTATGTTCCGCCGCCGCCACCATGTTGCTCTCGGGAGCATTGGCGACGATGATGCCCTTTTTGGTGGCCGCCCCCACATCAACGTTGTCCACACCGATGCCGGCGCGGCCGATGACCTTGAGGTTCCTGGCCTTGCCGATGATATCCTTGGTCATCCTGGTGCCGCTGCGGATGATGATGGCGTTATATTTACCGATCTCCTTCTTCAGTTGCTTCTGGTCCATGTCCAGCTTGACGTCGACGCTGAACTCCTTCTTCAGCAGGTCGACGCCGCTCTTGGCGATCTTTTCCTTTATCAGAACTTTGGGTTTGCCCGAAGGGACGGCCTTTTTTCCTGTTGCCTTCTTGCTCAAGAACCCTCCTCCGCGAAAATCGCTTCAGCCCGGGACACACCAGATCCGATTTCCACGGGGTGTCCCAGTGTTTTCAGCGCCAGCTCCAGCGCCGTGATGGTAACAATGATGTCCGAATAGTTGTAGAAGCCGCAGTGGCCGACGCGGATGATCTCGCCCTTCATGGTGCCCTGGCCACCGGCCAGCTGCACGCCGAACCTGTCCAGCATCAGCCGGCGCAGTTCAGCGTCATCGATACCGTCGGGAACCTTCACCGCGGTCACCGAGCTGCAGCGTTCTTCATCCGGAGAGAACAGTTCCAGACCCAGGGCCTTGACCGCCTCGCGGGTGGCCCGCCCCATGGTACGGTGCCGCCGGAACAGGTCATCCAGGCCTTCCTCCCTGATTATCGCCAGTGACGAGTCCAGGGCGACGGTCAGCGACACCGCCGGGGTGAAGGGCGTCGTCGGCTTGTCCTTCTTGATGCCGGCCCTGGCCTTGCGCCAGTCGAAATAATATCTCGGCAGGGTCGACTGCTCCACCAGCTTCCAGGCTTTGCCGCTTACGCTGGCGAAAGCCAGCCCCGGCGGCAGCATCAGCGCCTTCTGCGAGCCCGCTACCGCTACGTCCACATGCCAGCTGTCGGTCCTGAACTCCGCCGAGCCCATGCCGCTGATGGAGTCGGCGACCAGTACCGCGTCGGTTTTGTCGACGATGTCGCCGATGGCTTCGATGTCGTTGACCACGCCGGTGGAAGTCTCGCTATGGGTGACGAAAACCACCTTGATACCGTCATGGACCGATAGCGATGAGGCGATATCGTCCGGCTCCACCGGGCTACCGTAAGGATAGTCCAGCACCCGGGCCTTGAGGCCGTAGGTCTCGGCCAGCTGCTGCCAGCGCTCACCGAACTTGCCCGAGGAGCATACCAGCACCTCGTCACCGGGAGAGCAGAGGTTAACCACCACCGATTCCATGGCGCCGGTGCCGGAGGAGGCGAAGAAAAAGATGTCGTTGTCAGTCTGGAAGACGTACTTAAGCCCGTCGATCGTCCGGGCGAACAGCTCCGAGTATTCGGCGGTGCGGTGATGGATGATCGGTTGGGCCGAGGCCAGCAGCACCTCGGGCGGTATCTGTGTCGGCCCGGGTGTCATGAGGAATCGTTTTTTCATATCTCTTTCAGATCCTCTTCTTCCGGCTCGATCCAGTCCATCATGCGCCGCAGTTCCTTGCCCACCACTTCGATCTGGTGACTGGCCTCGCGCTTCTGCATGGAACTGAACTCCGGCCGCCCCGCGTCGTTCTCCAGGATCCACTCCCGGGCGAACTCGCCTTCCTGGATCTCCTTGAGGATCTTCCTCATCTCCTCGCGGGTCTGGTCGGTGATGATGCGCTTGCCTCTGGTCATGTCGCCGTATTCGGCTGTATCGGAGATGCTGTAGCGCATCCCCGTTATACCCTTCTCATAGATCAGGTCAACGATGAGTTTGAGCTCGTGCAGACACTCGAAATAGGCTATCTCCGGCTGATATCCCGCTTCCACCAGAGTTTCGAAACCGGCACGGATAAGCTCGCTGGTGCCGCCGCAGAGGACGACCTGCTCACCGAACAGGTCGGTCTCCGTCTCCTCGGCGAAGGTGGTCTCGATAACGCCGGCGCGGGTGCCGCCGATGCCCTTGGCATAGGCCAGCCCGGTCTCCTTGGCCCGGCCGGTGGCGTCCTGATGGATAGCCAGCAGGCAGGGAACACCCCGGCCCTCGCGGTACTGCCGCCGCACCAGGTGGCCGGGACCTTTGGGCGCCACCATGATGACATCGATGTCATCCGGCGGCAAGATCTGATTGAAATGTATGTTGAACCCGTGGGCGAACATGAGTACGTTTCCGGCCTCCAGCCCCGGGGCGATCTCGTCGTTGTAGGTCCGGGCCTGTGAATGGTCCGGGGTCAGGATCATGATAATGTCCGCCGCCCGGGCCGCGTCCGCAACCGGCCGCACATCCAGACCGGCGGCTTCCGCCCGCTGACGGCTGGAGCTCGAATCCCTGAGGCCCACTATCACCTTGATGCCCGAATCCCGCAGGTTCAGCGAATGGGCGTGCCCCTGGCTGCCATAACCGATGACCGCCACCTTTTTGTCCTTGATCAGGTCAAGGTCTGCATCCTTGTCGTAATACATCGCTCTCCTTAGTCCTTTCCCTTGTTCCTTTGGCCGCTATTTCTCGCCGCGCTCGATGGCGATCCTGCCGGTGCGCACGATCTCGACGATCCCGTGCGGCGACAGCAGCTCCTCGATGGCGTCGACTTTCTCCGTGGTCCCGGTGATCTCCAGAATCATCGTATCGCGGGCCACATCGAGAATATTGGCCCGGAAGATCTCCGCGATCTGCATGATCTCTCCGCGGCTCCTGGCCGGCGATTTCACCTTGATCAGCGCCAGCTCCCGCGCCACCGTATTGTGAGGATCGAGGTCGGTGATCTTGATTACGTTTATCAGCTTGTGCAGCTGCTTGGTCACCTGTTCGATGGGATGCTCTTTACCGTCTACGGTGATGGTCATGCGGGAGACATCCGGGTCGTCCGTGACCCCCACCGCCAGACTGTCGATGTTGAAACCGCGGCGCGAAAACAGTCCGGCTATCCTGGCTAGAGCGCCTGGCTTGTTCTCTACCAGTACTGATAGCGTGTGTTTCATTTATGCCCACCGATCATCTCGGTTATGGACTTTCCCGCCGGAACCATGGGAAAAACATTCTCATCCTGCTTGACACGGAAGTCCAGCACCGCCGGCCGCTTGGCCTTGATGGCGGTCCTGAGCGCATCCGCTACATCGTTCTTGTCCTTGATGGTGATGCCCAGGGCGCCATATGCCTCGGCTACCTTGGCAAAGTCCGGCTGACATTCGATACAGGTCTCCGAGTAGCGCTTGTTCCAGAACAGCTCCTGCCATTGCCGTACCATCCCCAGGTAACCGTTGTTGAGGATGGCGACGATGACCGGGATATTATAGTTTACCGCCGTCGCCAGTTCCTGGATGTTCATCTGGAAGCTGCCGTCGCCGGCGATATCGATGACTGTTTCCCGCGGCCGGCCTACCTTGGCGCCGATAGCAGCTGGAAAGCCGAAGCCCATGGTGCCCAGCCCGCCGGAACTGATGAAGTTGCGCGCTTTCGTATGCTTGTAGAACAGGGCGGCCCACATCTGGTTCTGGCCCACCTCGGTGCAGATGACAGCCTTGCCACTGGTCACGCGGTATATCTCCTCAACCACGAACTGGGGCATTATCTCCCGCTTCAGGTCCTTGTATGTCAACGGATGCTTCTTTTTCCAGTTGCTTACCTGCTTCAGCCAGTCCCTGGTACGGCCGGTATCGATCTCCAGCTTCTTCAGCTCTTCCAGCAGATCTTTCAGCACCGTCCTGGCATCGCCGACGATAGGGACATCGATAGCTACGTTCTTGCTGATCTCGGCCGGGTCCTGGTCGATATGGATTTTTTTAGCCTCGGCGGCGAAGGTGGCCAGCTTGCCGGTGACACGGTCGTCGAAGCGGGCGCCGATGGCGATGAGCAGGTCGCAGTGGGTGACCGCGTAGTTGGCGTACCCGGTGCCGTGCATGCCCAGCATGCCCAGGGACAGATCATCCGTCTCGGGAAAGGTCCCCAGACCCATGAGCGTGGTGGTGACCGGGGCCTGGACCATCTTCGCCAGGCGTCTCAGCTCCCGGTCAGCTCCGGAGCTGATGACACCGCCGCCGGCGTAGATAACCGGCCGCTCCGCCCTGGCTATCAACCTGGCCGCCGCCTTTATCTGCCTTCTGTTGCCCTTGAGTGTGGGCTTGTACCCCAACAGGTTTATCTTCTTCTGCGGTTTGTAGTCCAGCTCCGCCAGCTGCATGTCCACGGGGATATCGATGACCACCGGTCCGGGACGCCCGCTGGAGGCGATGTAGAAAGCTTCCTTGAATATCCTGGGGATGTCCTTGACGTCTTTGATCAGATAGCTGTGCTTGACGATCGGCTGCGTGATGCCGGTTGTATCAGCCTCCTGGAAGGCATCGGTGCCGATGAGCCCACTCCTCACCTGGCCGGTGATGGCGACCATGGGCGTGGAATCCATGTAGGCGGTGGCGATGCCGGTGACCAGGTTGGTGGCGCCGGGTCCGCTGGTGGCTATACAGACCCCCGTCCTGCCCGTGGCCCGGGCGTAGCCGTCAGCCATATGCGCCGCCCCTTGCTCGTGGCGAACCAGGTAGTGTTTGATGTCCGCGTCATACAGCGTGTCGTACAGGGGAATGACCACACCGCCGGGCAGGCCGAAAATGGCCTCGACACCCTCGGCCTTGAGTGATTCGACTATGGCTTCAGAACC
>CAJVWY010000037.1 GCA_913009925.1 uncultured bacterium | reverse complement strand
ATCCGGCCCTGTTCAACCAGTACGGCGCCATCGCCATCAACCCGGAGAACTGCCCGGATACCAACATCGAGGGAGCCCGGGCCTTTATCGACTGGCTGGAATCCCCGGAGGGGCAAAGCGTGATCGGCTCCTTCGGTAAGGATACCTACGGGCGCAACCTGTTCGTGCCCAACGCCGTGGTGTCGGACGGGAGCGATAGATAACCCATGAGGAGGCTTATACAGAAATGATCCGGGAGTCTCTTTCACAGGCCGCCGATCTGTTATTTACCGGCGGGGAGGTCTGGTCCATCATCCTGCGCTCGCTGATCGTTTCCGGGACGGCGGTGCTGCTGGCGACAGTGGTGAGTATCCCCCTGGGGCTGATCATCGGCCTTAGCCGGTTTACGGGACGCGGTCCGCTGGTGGCGGTCATCAATACGGGGATGGCCCTTCCCCCGGTGGTGGCGGGTCTGCTGGTCTTCCTGCTGCTTTCCCGTTCCGGCCCCCTGGGCTCGCTGGGGTTGCTTTATACCAAGCAGGCCATGGTGGTGGCACAACTGGTACTGGCCATCCCCCTGGTGCTGGGGATAACCATATCCGCCATCAAGAACGTGCCGCAGCAAGCCCTGCTTCAGGCGCGTTCCCTGGGGGCGAACCGTCTGCAGACGGCCATGGTCGCCCTGAGGGAAGCCAGGCTGATGCTGCTGGTGGCCATCATAGCCGGCATGGGGCGCGTTATCGCCGAGGTGGGTGCGGTGATGATGGTGGGTGGTAACATCAGGGGCGAGACCCAGGTGATGACGACGGCTATCATGGAAGAGGTCCGCAAGGGCGAGTTCGCCCTGGGGCTGGCACTGGGCATGATCCTCCTGGTTATCGCCTTTACCGCCAATGGCGTCATGGCCCGCATCGAACGCCAGGCGATGGGCGCATGAGCGTTTTGCTCAAAGCGGAAGGAGTGCGCCACGCTTACGGGACCCGGCGGGTGCTTTACCTGGACCATCTGGAAGTCAGGCAGGGAGAGACCTTCTGCATCATGGGACCCAACGGCGCCGGCAAGAGCACGCTGGTGCGGATCCTCAACCTGGTGGAGGCCGCGGACCAGGGCACGATCCGGTTTGACGGGCAGAGGGTGTCGCCCCGCTCGCTGGCGGCGCGCCGCCGTATGGCGGGAGTCTTTCAGCAGCCGCACATGTTCAAGGGCAACGTCCTGGACAATGTTGCCTACGGCATGCGCTTGAGGCGGCGTTCCCGTGATGAGATTGCCGCTCATGCCGGCGAGGCTCTGGAGCTGATGGGCCTGACGGAGCTGGCGCGGCGGGACGCCCGCTCTCTGTCGCAGGGGGAGAAGCAGAAGGTGGCGTTGGCGCGGGCGATTGCCGTCCGGCCCGAGTTGCTGTTCCTTGATGAGCCGGCGGCCGGCCTGGACCCGCAGGCGCGCGGGCGCTTCCAGCTCGATCTGCGCCGGGTCGTAAAGGAACTGGGCGCTACCATCGTCTATGTGACCCATTCTTTCACCGAAGCCCTGGCTATCGGCGACCGCCTGGCGGTGATGACCGCCGGGGAGGTCAGACAGGCGGGTCCGGTCCATGAGGTGTTCCAGGAGCCGGCGGATGTGGAGGCGGCGCGTTTCCTGGGATTCGAGAACCTGCTACCCGGCAGGGTAGTCGGCGATGCGGCCGGGGCTATCGTCGAACTGGAGCAGGGCGGCAGGGTCTACACCCGCTCGCGGCTAAGGGGCCGGGTCACTGTTTGCCTGCGCGGGGAGGACATCACCCTGCATCCGGAGTCCGCCGTGGAGGATATATCACCTACCGCCAACAGGTTCCCCGCCGAGGTCGTCTCTCTGGAGCAGGCCGGCGCGGTTTTCCGGGCCGGGCTGGACTGCGGGTTCATGCTTAAAACAACCCAGGCCCGGCCGGCGGTGCGGGCTCTGGGCCTGGTGCCCGGTGCGCGCGTCGAAGTCCGCTTCGATGAAGAGGCCGCTCACCTGATATCCTGTCCATCCCCTGATGGTGAGTTGCGGGCGGGGACGTTGCGGCCGTCAGGGTCGGCGACAGGGGAGCGGCCCATGGCCGCCGCCGCGGAGGATGACAGCCATGACTGAAGAGATGCATGGATACAGCGGTGCCGGCGAACCCTTCTCTATCGCCATTCTGGCCGGCGGCACCGGCGACCGTATGGGCGGCGACAAGGCGATGCGGCTCCTGGGCGGCAGGCCGGTGGTCAGCTACCTGATGGCGGGGCTGGGCGGTTTGGCGGACGATCTGTTCATCGCCGGTGGTGACGCCGAAACTTTCACGCGGTTCGGGCTGCCGGTCTGTGCCGACCATTTCAGCGTGAGGGCCTCGCTGGTGGGTATCTATTCGGCGCTGGCATCGGCCCGGCGGCGGCGGTGCCTGGTCGTCGCCTGCGATATGCCCTTCGCCGACCCGGAGCTCATCGGGCTGCTGGCGCGGCTGGCCCCGGGATATGACGCGGTGATCCCGGAAAGCGCCGGCGGCCGGGAGCCGCTGCTGGCGCTGTACTCCCGGTCCTGTATGGGCGAGATGCGGCGCGGTATCGAAGCCGGCGATCTGAGGATCATGGATTCCCTGTCGCGTCTCCACGTCAGGTATGTAAGCCGGTCCGAGGTGGAGTCCGTCTGCGATCCGCGGAGAGTTTTTTTTAATGTGAACACGCCGGCGGCGCTGGTGACCGCCGAGCGGTGGCTTGGAGACGACAGCGGCGCCGGCGCTGTGCCGGTCGCCACGGAGCTCGTGGGCACGCCCCTGATCTGTTTCGTGGGCAACAAGGATTCGGGAAAGACGACCCTCATCGAGAAGCTGGTGCCGGTGCTGGCCGCCCGTGGCCTGCGCACCGCCTTCATCAAGCACGACGTCCACGGTTTCGACATGGATCACCGGGGGACCGACACCTACCGCATCTGGCAGGCGGGCGCCGGCAGCGTGGTCATCTCCTCGCCGGAGGCGGTGGCATCCATGGTCAGGGTGAAGGAGGAAAAACGGCTGGCCCATCTGCATGCCGGTATCGATACTGACGTCGACCTGGTGCTGGCCGAAGGTTTCAAGCAGTCCGTTGCGGACAAGATCGAGGTCAGTCGCAGCGGCCGCAGCCGGACCCTGGCCTGTCCCGAGGAGGAACTGATAGCCGTGGTATCGGACCGGCCTGACGCGGCGGCAACCATACCGGTCATCGATCTGGATGATGTGGACGCGGTGGCGGAACTGCTCATTACACGCTACGGGCTGGGCTGCGGGAGCGGCGCCTGATGAGTGACTTCGCGGCCGGACATGATCTTAATGGCGGCCGTGTCCACGGCGTCGTCGACTACCTGCGGATTTCCATCACCGATCGCTGTAACCTGAGATGCCGCTACTGCATGCCGCCGGAAGGGGTGGAGCGGAAAGGGCACGACGATATACTGACCTACGAGGAGATTACGCGATTCGTCCGTACCGCCGCCGGTCAGGGGATCTCCCGGGTGCGGATCACCGGCGGTGAGCCGCTGGTGCGACGCCGGTGCGTGGATCTGGTAGCCGCCCTGGCCGCCATCGACGGTATCGGGGATCTGGCGCTTACTACCAACGGCATCCTGCTGGCGGACGCTGCCGGCGGGCTGGCGGCGGCGGGCCTGGACCGGGTGAATATCAGTATCGACAGCCTTGACGCCGGCAGGTATGCGAGTTTGACCAGGGGCGGCGAGCTGGCGGCGGCGGTCAATGGTCTGGAGGCGGCTCTGGCCGCGGGCCTGGAGCCGGTGAAGGTGAACGTGGTGATACTGACCGGTCTGGTGGCGGAGCTGGACGGCTTTATGGAGCTGGTGCGGGTTAAACCCCTGCATCTGCGGTTCATCGAACTGATGCCGGTAAACAGCGGTCCGGTACCTGAGGATTTCATGTCCGGCGAGCGTCTGCTCCGGGAGCTGGGAAGGCGGGTGGAACTTTCGCCGGCGCCGGCGCCGGCGGGGGCGGGCCCGGCGCGTTATTTCAGCTTCCCCGGCGCCGCGGGGACCCTGGGG
Organism: uncultured bacterium; assembly: GCA_913009925.1. Lineage (GTDB taxonomy): Bacteria > Actinomycetota > Thermoleophilia > BMS3ABIN01 > BMS3ABIN01 > BMS3ABIN01. Next base: position 5,460 of record CAJVWY010000037.1, on the reverse strand, counting down.
CTGATCAGCCTGGGCGACCATTTCTGTTCCCGTTGCAACCGTCTGCGGCTTACGGCCGACGGCAGGCTGCGAAACTGCCTGTTCGCCGAACAGGAGATGGATATCAGGTCGCTGCTTGAAGAAGGGACCAGCAGGCTGGCGGCGGCGATAGCCGCGGCCGTTGACGGCAAGAGGTACGACTGGCGGCTTTGCCGCAGGCCGCATCGCCGCACCATGGCCCAGATCGGAGGGTAGGCGGGGCTCCCTGTGCCAGTGGACATGGACGGGCGGGTGCGATCTTTCGTGAATGGATAAATGGAGGATGGATGAACGGAGAGGTGATGACATGATGGCCGGTAATCCGGCAGGAGGGGCTTTCTCCCATCTGGACGACCAGGGGAAGGCTCGCATGGTCGATGTGGGTGACAAGGCGGTGACCGGGCGTGTGGCCCGGGCGGCGGCCCGGGTGGAGATGGCGACGGAGACCTTGCGCCTGCTGGCGGACCGGGCGCTGCCCAAGGGCGATGTGCTGTCGGTGGCCCGGGTGGCGGGCATCATGGCGGCCAAAGGTACCGCGGGCCTGATCCCCATGTGTCATCCTCTGGCGGTCGAGCATGTCGCCGTGGATTTCCAGCTGGAGGAGGACGGGCCGGCCGTAGCCATAGAGGCGGCGGTGCGCGTGTCCGGCAAGACCGGCGTGGAGATGGAGGCCCTGACCGCCGCCGCGGTGGCGGCCCTGACCGTATATGACATGTGCAAGTCGGTGGACAAGGGGATGGAGGTCACCGGCATCAGGTTGCTGGCAAAGAAGGGCGGCAACAGCAGCAGCGACTGATGAGTCCGGGGAAAGATCTGATGGAGCCGGGAAGATGGCCAGGATATTATCGATAAATGTTTCCGCTGAAAAAGGCGAACGGAAGACGCCGGCGGGTATCGCCCGGCTTAAGGCCGGTCACGGCATCAGCGGCGATGCCCACGCCGGCGGTTGGCACCGGCAGGTGAGCCTGTTGGCGATGGAGAGCATCGAGAAGATGATCGGCAAGGGCCTGGATGTGGGCCCCGGCGCTTTCGCCGAGAACCTGACCACCGAGGGCATGGACCTGCCCGGTCTGCCCGTGGGGACGCGGCTTCAGGCCGGAGCCGCCCTGCTGGAGGTCACACAGATAGGCAAGGAGTGTCATGACCGCTGTGCCATCTATTACCAGGCCGGTGATTGCGTCATGCCCCGCGAGGGCATATTCGCCCGCGTCCTGGAGGGTGGCACGGTGAGGGCCGGCGACTCCATATCCGTAATATAATCGTCATCGCGGGCGCAGCGAGGTTCTGCCTGAAGGAGTGTGATGCGGATGAGATTCACGGCAGCGGTAATAACGGTCAGCGACAAGGGGGCCCGCGGCGAGCGGGCCGACGGCAGCGGTGACCTGCTGGAGAGTCTGCTGGCCGGTTTCGGGGCGGACAGGGTCGCCCGCGCCATCGTTCCCGACCAGCGGGATCGGATCACCGCCACGCTGTTGGCGTTCTGTGACCAGGGCATCAGCCTCATCATCACCAACGGCGGCACCGGCCTGGGACCTCGTGATGTAACCCCCGAGGCCACCGGCGACGTGATCGAGCGCGCCGCTCCCGGCTTCACCGAGGCCATCCGTGCCCGGTCACTGGCCATCACCCCGCGGGCCATGCTGTCCCGTGCCGTGGCCGGCGCCCGTGGCCGTACCCTGATCATCAACTTCCCCGGCAGCCCCAGAGCCTGTGAAGAGTCCTTCGCGGTGATAGAACCCGCCCTCCAACACGCCCTGGAGCTGCTGGCGGGCGAAGGAAGGGAATGCGGCAGGCCATAGGCGGATTGGATATAATCCCACCAGCTATGGAATTCAAAGGTTCCAAAATAGACTCCCGCGCCCGGCCCCATGTCGCTGCCTGATGAAATCAGGAAACGGGCTGAAGATCTTCGTGCCCAGCTCGAACATCACAACTACCTCTATTATGTTCTGGACCAGCCGGAGATCAGCGACGCCGAATACGACCGGCTGTTCAACGAGCTGAAGCAGCTGGAGGAGCAGTACCCGCAGCTGCGCACCGCCGATTCGCCCACCCAGCGGGTGGGCGCCGAGCCGCTGGATTCCTTCCGACAGGTGAAACATCCCCTGCCTATGTACTCCCTGGCCAACGCCCGCAACAAAAGCGAGCTTGAAGACTGGCACCGGCGGCTGTGCAAGCTGCTGGAAGAGGCCGGCATCGATCCCGCCACGGCCGCCTATGTCACCGAGCCCAAGATCGACGGCCTGGCCGTGTCCCTGGTCTATGAGGACGGCAGCCTGGCTCGCGGCGCCACCCGCGGCAACGGCGAAGTCGGTGAGGACGTCACCGCCAACCTGCGTACCATCGGCGCCATCCCCCTGTCCCTCCGCCTGGAACCGGGTGAACAGGCGCCGCCGGTTGTCGAGGTGCGCGGCGAGGTCTACCTGCCGCTGGCCGCCTTCGAGCGCCTCAACGAGGAACGGGCCGCCGCCGGCGAACCCACCTTTGCCAACCCCCGAAACGCCGCCGCCGGCTCCATCCGTCAGCTGGACCCGCGCGTGGCGGCGCAGCGTCCGTTGAGCATCTGGTGCTACCAGGTGGGCTATACCGAAGGATTGGAACTGGACTCCCATTGGTCCGCCTTGCAATGGCTGAGGCGGCATGGCCTGCGGGTCAACCCCATGGTGAAAAGGTATGACAGCTTCGCCGGCGTCTACGAGGAATGCCGCGCCTGGGAGGAGCGCCGGGCCGAGCTCGATTATGATATCGACGGCGCTGTGGTCAAGGTGGACAGCTACCGCATGCAGGATGTCCTCGGCATCGCCGGCCGCGACCCCCGCTGGGCGGTGGCTTACAAGTTCGCTCCCAGCACCGAGATAACCAGGTTGCTGGAGATAGAAATAAGCGTGGGTCGCACCGGTGCCCTCAATCCCATCGCCATCATGGAGCCGGTGGAAGTCGGCGGGGTCACGGTGAGCCACGCCACCTTGCACAACGAAGACGATATCCATCGCAAGGACATCCGCGTGGGAGACCTGGTGGTGGTGCAAAGGGCCGGCGACGTGATTCCCCAGATCGTGGGTCCGGTGATACAGAAGCGCACCGGGAAAGAAAAAGTCTTCCACATGCCGGACATATGCCCCTCGTGCGGCGCTGCAACCGTGCGCCCCGAGGGCGAGGTAGTGGTCCGCTGTCCCAACAAGTCCTGTCCTGCGCAGATAGTAGAGAGTATCAAGCATTTCGTCAGCAAGGACGCCATGGACATCGACGGCGTGGGCGAGAAGCTGGTGGAGCGCCTGTTCGAGCTGGGGCTCATCAGCAACATGGCGGACCTGTACGACCTGAAACGGGAGAATCTGGTCGGGCTGGAGCTTTCCAGTTCCGTCAATGAGCGGGGAAAGCGCGTTCCCCACCGCCTTCAGGAAAAAAGCGTCGATAACATGCTGTCCTCGCTGGAGGAATCCAAGCGGCGTCCCTATCATCGGGTTTTGTTCGCCCTGGGCATCCGCCACGTAGGCTCTATCAACGCCCAGTTGCTGGCGTCCCGCTTCCGGGACATCGATGCCCTGGCGGCAGCCAGCCAGGAGGAGGTGGCCGAGGTGGAAGGCATCGGCCCCAAGATAGCCGAGTCGGTAAGGGAGTATTTCGCCGAACCCCACAACCGCGAGACGGTCTCCCGCCTGCGCAAGGCCGGGCTCAATCTCTCGGTCTCTGAGGAGGAGAGGGAAGCGCACCGGACGCTGGAGGGCAAGCGTTTCGTGCTTACCGGCGCCCTGCCCACTCTCAGCCGCTCCCAGGCCAGGGAGTTGATCGAGGCTGCGGGCGGCAAGGTCTCGGGCTCCGTGGGCAAAAGCACCGACTACGTGGTTTTGGGGGAGAACCCGGGGTCCAAGGCCGAAAAAGCCCGTGAACTGGGGAAGACCATCCTCTCCGAAAAGGAGTTTCTCGAGCTGACCGAAGGCGATTGACCATATCCGCCCGCCGCATCCCTGGTTTACAGCTTACTCAACCGGCGGTGTCGGTGTGGGCGTGTAGCCCTTGGGGGCGTACTGCCCGTCGATATTCGCCCGGATGTCCTTGATATCCATTCCCTTGTTCTTCATCTGGAGCACGTCCAGAGCAATATTCACTCATATGTCTCAGCCGGCGGCGTGGTCATCCCACTCCACCTTGTCGCCCTGGCGTGACTCGATGAAGCAGTCCAGGTTGTTCTTGTGTCCGTCATACTGGCCGCAGCCGCAGTAACAGGGTATCTGTTCCAGGTATTCGGGGATATCCAGAGCCGCCTGGTAGCCCTGGGGCGCCTGCTTGGGGGCGCTCGCCGCGTAGGCGAAGTCGGGCAAGGCCAGGCCGTTGCTGCTGTTTGTAAGGCTCCATACCACGATGCCGCCGACGATGCCCAGCGCCAGGGCCACACCGATGATGATGGTGGTCATGGCCGCGCTGTTATTGCCGCGCTTCTTCTTTCCCGCAGGCCGGCCGCCTCTGGATTTCATCCCGGCCGGCCGCTTGCCGGATGATGCTTTCTTTTTAGCCAATTTAAAACCTTCCTTGGTCGCTCGTTTCTTGCCAACCTATTCTAGCAATCTTTCTTCTGGTCTGGGCGATTATGCTGGTGCTGGATGTCACAATAGGGGCCGCTGACGTCACAGGGCACGGATTCCATCTCCAGTGTCGAGTGACGTATGTCGAAATCACGCGCCAGCATCTCTTTCAGGTCGCCGGCAATGCGGCCGCTATCGCTTACTTTCACGTCATCCACCAGTACGTGGCAGCTGAGGGCATAAATTCCCGAACCTATTGTCCAGACATGGATATCGTGGATGCCCTTCACACCGTCCTCCTCCATCAACTTTTCCACCACGCTGTCTACATTGATGGCGCGGGGTGACTCTTCCAGGAAGATTTCCACCGTCTCTCTGATGATACGCCATGCCCCCCAGAGGATGGCCAGCCCCAGGAGCACGCTCACCAGGGGATCGACAGGATACCAGCCGGTGGTGATGATAACGACGCCGGAGATGACGACGGCGGCGGAGGCGGCGGCATCCCCCAGCAGGTGCAGCACGGCGCTGCGGATATTGATGTCGCCGCTGGCCCGTTTTCGCAGAAAGAAGACGATCAACAGGTTGGCCAGGAGGGCGACGGTGGCGGTGACCAGTACCAGGAGACCACCCACGGGCTGTGGGTTCAGCAGTCGATGATAGGCTTCATAGAAGATCCAGAGGGTGATCACCACCAGGACGGTAGCGTTGATGAGGGCGGTAAGGATCCCCGTCCGGTGGTAGCCGAAGGTCTTGGCCGCGGTCGCGGGCTTCTTGGCCTGCTCGAAAGCGAACCAGGAAAGCCCCAGGGCCGCCATGTCGGTGAAGTTGTGTACGGCGTCACTGAGCAGTCCCAGGCTGCCGGCGATATAGCCGGCAACGATCTCCACGACCACGATGACCAGGTTGAGGGCGATGC
>CAJVWY010000036.1 GCA_913009925.1 uncultured bacterium | reverse complement strand
TCGCCGGCGTCATCGACTTCGGCAAAGCCGACGGCAACACCATGGCGCGCCTGGTGATAGCGGCGCTGGTGGGCGCCTTCCTCTGGGACCTGCTCACCTGGTTATGGGGGCTGCCGGTCAGCTCATCTCATGCCCTGGTAGGCGGGCTGATCGGGGCGGCGCTGGTAGCGCTGGGCTCGGCGGGGGTGAACTGGAACAAGGCGGCGCTGGTGATGGTGTCCCTGCTACTGTCACCGTTGCTGGGCATGACCGCCGGCGGCTTGCTGATGCTGGCCTCGCGCCGCATACTGAGGGCCATGCGGCTGGATATCGAGCAGGCGGACGGTTTCTACCGCAAGATGCAGATATTCTCCTCCGCTTTCGTCTCTTTCACCCACGGTTCGAATGACGCTACCAAGGTGATGGGCATCATCGCCCTGTTCCTGACCGCCTTCTATGGCTGGGACGAGGTTCACGTGCCCATCTGGGTGATTGTCATCTGCGCCGGCGCCATGGCTCTGGGGACCTATCTGAGCGTCATGTCCTTCCGCCTGATTCGGACGCTGGGTGAAGGCATTACCAAACTGCACCCGGTGCATGGCTTCTCGGCGGAGACCGGCGCGGCCATGATTATCTTCTCGGCGTCGCGGCTGGGGCTGCCGGTATCCACTACCCATGTAGTGACCTCCTCGGTCACCGGCACCGGGATGGCGTCGGGTATCCGGGATGTGGGCTGGCGCACCTTCCGTGATATACTTCTGGCCTGGATTGTGACCTTGCCTTTTTGCGCGGTAGCCGCGGCGGGTACCTACTATGTACTGCTAACCTTTACCAGGTAGGTGATGCATGGGAGTCTGGAGAAGAATAAAGGATTCGATGACCGGAGCCGGCGTGGAGGGCACGGTCAGGGACCTGGGCAAGGCCAGCGAGCAGCGGACCCTGGACCAGGTCCTGGAGATGGTGGACCTGGTGGTGGCCATCACCGAGAAGCTGCACGATGTCGTCAAGTTCTACTGTGCCGATGCCTATGAGGCCATGGACAAGGCCGCGGGAGAACTGGACGCCATGGAGAGCAGATGCGATAACATGCGGCGCGACATCCTCGGCAGCCTGTACAGTTCCGGGTTCTTCCCCATCAGCCGCGTCGATCTGCTCCGGCTGGTGAACGGGCTGGACCATATAGCCAACTACGCCACCGGTGCCGGCGACCGCATCGCCATGCGCCGCTTTGAGCTGTCTCCCGAACTGAACCAGTTGCTGGAGGAGATGTCTGAAACGGATCTGAAGGCTGTGCGAATGCTGCGGGATGTTATCCTCAAGATGCAGCCGAGCATGCGTGACGCCATGGAGGCATCCGAGGAAGTGGACCGTATCGAGGGCGAGGTCGACGATTATTACGTGAAGATCTACGCTATCCTCTTCGAGATGGACATCGACTTCAAGACCTTCCACCAGCTGAAGGCCATCATCGAGCGTCTGGAAGAGCTGGCGGACCAGGCGGCATACTGTGCCGAGACCATCAGGTTGATAGCCATCAGGCACCTGGAGATATCCTAAGCGCCGCAGGTGAGGATATGGACCGGTTGCCTGACCGAACGGGGGGGACTGTCTTGCCAGAACCGGATACCCGCCTGACCCCCTTGCAGAAGATGCGCTTAAGCGGCGTATCGCCGGACCGGGCACTGGGCCAGAACTTCCTCATCGACCCCAATATCGTCGATGTGATCGAGCGGACCGCCGCCCTGGGGCGTGGCGATGTCGTCCTGGAGGTGGGGCCGGGGCTGGGTGTGCTTACGGAGAGGCTGGTGCAGCGTTGCGGCCACGTTCACTGCATCGAGCTGGATACCACCCTTGCCGGCCTGCTGGGAAAGGAGTTTGGCGGCGCGCGGGGCTTCCACCTGGTGGCTGCTGACGCGCTCAAGCTGGATCTGCGCTCGCTGGACCCGCCGCCGCGCAAATTCGTCGCCAATCTTCCCTATAACGTGGCTGTACCCCTGGTGATGAAGAGCCTGGAAGAGCTGCCGGCGCTGGAGATGTGGTGTCTTATGGTGCAGCGGGAGATAGCTGACCGGCTTTTTGCTCCGCCGGGGACCTCCGCCTACGGCGGCACATCGGTGATGACCCAGCTGTTCGCGGAGAAGGTCTCCTCACGGCCGGTATCCGGCAACGTCTTTTATCCCCGGCCCCGGGTGCGTTCGAGCCTGCTGGCCTTCCGGCGCAGACAGGAAGCGGATGTGGGCGGATTCCAGGCGGTGCGGGCGGTGGTGCGGGCCGCGTTCAGCCACCGCCGCAAGACACTGGCCAATAGTATGGCCGAGGCCGCGGACAGCAGGCTGCCGCAGCCGTTCACCACCCTGGATGCGCCGGGTCGCAAACGGATGGCCGCCGCCGCCTTGAGCGGGCTGGGGCTGGCTGAAAACGCGCGTCCCCAGGACCTGACACCGGAACAGTACCTGGAGCTTGCGGGGTTCCTGGAGAGCGGGGCGGGAGGTTCCGGTGGCTGAGCGGGCGATAGAGCTTCAGGCTCCGGCCAAGATAAACCTTTGCCTCCATGTGGGACCGCGGCGCGCCGATGGCTACCATTCCATCTGTTCGCTGATGGAGAAGGTGTCCCTGTACGACTCCATCAGGGTCACCCCTTCCCGGGAGGGTATACGGGTGAGGGGAATGGATATCCCTGAAGAGGACAATATCGTCAGCAGGGCGGTACGGGCACTGCAGCAGGAGACAGGCAAGGCCTTCAGCATCGATATCGAGATAGGAAAAGAGATCCCGATGGCCGCCGGACTCGCCGGCGGCAGCTCGGACGCCGCGGCGGTGATGAAGGCGGTGGACTGCATGGCGGGGCTGGGTCTGACCAGGGAGCGCCTGTCGGCCATCGCCGCGGGTCTGGGAGCGGATGTGCCCTTCTTTCTTGCAGAGGGGCCGCAGCTGGCGGCAGGGGCCGGCGAGTTGCTGGAGGCTGCGGGCGGCCTTCCCCGTTACCATATCGCCCTCGCGGTCCCGGATGCGGAACTGTCGACGGCCAGGGTCTACCAGCTGTTCGACGAGGCAGGTGGAGTTTCTACGCTGGACCTCCGTTCCCGTTGCGGGGAGTTGAAAGCGTCCCTGGGCAAGGTCAGAGGTTTGGAGGGGATGGCGTCGCTGCTCCACAATGACCTGGAGACGGTGGCGTCGCTGCTGGTGCCGGAGATCGGCCGGATCAGGGACAGCCTGCTGGAGCTGGGAGCGGCCGGGGTGCTGATGGGCGGCAGCGGCCCCTCGGTATTCGGCCTGTTCGCCGCGGCTGGCGAGGCGGAGGCGGCGGCGGCGGCCTTGCGCCGGACCGGCCTCCGCGCCTGGGCCTTGGCGCCCGTCGGCTCCCTCAGCCTGAAGCGATAAAGACCGGCCCCAGCCGCGATTTCTTATAGGGGAAATCCCCCGGGCCTATGGTCGTTTTCCCCGATTACTTTTTTTTCGCTACCGGGTAGGATAAACATATCGGTCTGGGTTGGATTTCATACCGGTGGGTGACGAACAGCGTCAATTTTCAACGGCTGCGTGAGTGCCGGGAGTTTCTCGGAGTTAGAGTTGGGTACCCCTACCCTGGCGGGTGAAGTCAGGATGAGTTCGAAGCTCGACTGACTTTGCCCGCCACCCGTTTCTGTAAACGGCGTCTTCGCTCTCCGGTCCGGTTTCGTTCCGGCAAACCCCGGCAGTATTCGCGGGCCGGCGGAACCGGGAAAAGCGTTACCAGCGGCATGACTTGAGGAAAGACGGAGTGCGTCCCGCACAGCCGCTGGACACAGCATCGACAAGACGGCCGGCCCCATGGGGCCGGCCGCACGATTCCCCCCTTGGGCCCGCGGGGGAGGACGCTGCTTCCAGCTTGAACTTTTTTCCCTGCTACCTTATACTTTTCAAGCCGCCGTTGGCTGCCCTTGGGGCGTAGCCAAGTGGTAAGGCAGCGGGTTTTGGTCCCGTGATACGGAGGTTCGAATCCTCCCGCCCCAGCCAAATACATGCCCTGGATGAGCGAGGAGTCGCTCCCTTTTTTTGTCTAAAGCCGGTGTGAAGATGGGATATATTCTTTTTCCAGAGGGCTCGTAAAGGCCGATTCATGCATTCTGGCTCAGTGGAAGAACCAAAGCGCTCCCTGGCGGTTGTCGTCCTGGCTGCCGGCCTGGGTACGCGTATGAAGTCCAAGACGCCCAAGGTGCTGCACCAGATATGCGGCAAGCCGATGATAACCTGGGTGAGCGAGGCGGTGGCGTCAGTCAATCCCGGACGGACCCTGGTGGTTCTGGGCAGCGGCGTCGAGGCGGTGCACCAGTACCTGCCCCAGTCAGCCGAAGTCGTGAACCAGGCGGAGCAGCTGGGGACGGGCGACGCGGTGAGGGCCTGCCGGCAGGCCCTGGACGGTTTTGAGGGCAGCATCCTGGTGATGTACGGGGATACCCCCCTGGTAACCGGGGCCGAACTGGAAGAGCTTTTACGGGAACACGAACAGGGCGAATCCGCCTGTACGATGATGTCGGTTGAGCTGGCGGACCCTGCGCATTACGGAAGGGTGCGCCGGGACAGCAGGGGACGGGTTACGGGCATAGTCGAGCACCGCGACGCCGGCCCGGAAGAGCTTGCGATCCGCGAGGTGAACGCGGGCGTATATGTTTTCGACGCCGGGCCGCTATGGCAGGCGCTGTCCCGGATAAGCGATGACAACTCGCAGGGAGAGGTATACCTCACCGACGCGGTGGGCATCCTGGTGGCGCATGGCGATCGGGTCAGGGCCCACAGGATCGACGATGAGACTGTGGTCCTGGGCGTGAACTCGCGGCTCGATCTGGCCGCCGCCGCGGCGATAATGCGGCGGCGCATCCTGGAACGGCACATGCTCGCCGGGGTGACGGTGACGGATCCGGAGAGCACCTATGTAGATGCTGAAGTGAGTATCGGCAGGGATACGGTGATCGAACCGATGACCGTCCTTTCCGGCTCGACGGCCATCGGTGAGGATTGTGTCATCGGGCCGTCGTCGACGGTCAGGGATACGGTCATCGACGACGGTGTGAGGCTGGCCTGTTCGCATGTGAGCGGCGCCGAGATAGCCGCCGGGTGCAATGTGGGGCCATTCACCTACATACGTCCGGGCACGCGGCTGGAAGCAGGCGCCAAGGCCGGGGCCTTTGTGGAGATAAAGAACAGCCACATCGGCGCAGGCTCCAAGGTACCGCATCTGAGCTATATCGGCGACGCCGAGGTCGGTGACGATACCAATATAGGCGCCGGCAACATCACCGCCAACTATGATGGGGTAAACAAGCACCGGACGGAGATAGGCAGTCATGTGCATACCGGCGCCGATACGGTGTTCGTCGCGCCTGTTACCGCCGGAGACGGCTCCATGACCGGCGCCGGATCGGTGATCACCGACGATATCCCCGAGGGAGATCTGGGCATATCCCGGGTCAGGCAGCGCAACGTGGCCGGATACGCCCGCAGGAAGTCGGAGGGGCGCAAGGGGGGCAAGGATGAAGGATGAATTTTACCGGCAAGACAGACATGGGTGAAGAGGAGAGATCATGACACCGAGCAGCATCCTGACCCAGAGCAGCAAAAGGCTCATGCTTTTCAGCGGTCGCAGCAATCTCGACCTGGGCCTGAAGATCGCCGAGCACCTGGGCATCGTGCTCGGTGACCTGGAGTTGAAAACTTTCAGCAACCAAGAGATTTATGTGCGTTACAAGGAGAACATCCGCGGCAGCGACATCTTCCTGGTACAGTCCACCAGCCCGCCGGTAAACGACAACCTGGTGGAGCTGCTCATCATGATCCAGGCGGCCCGCCTGGCGTCGGCCCGCCGCATAACCGCGGTGATGCCCTGGCTGGGTTACTGCCGCCAGGACAAGAAGAGTGCGGGCCGTGAGCCCATCAGCGCCAAACTGGTGGCGGACCTGCTTCAGACCGCCGGGGCGGACCGGGTACTGACCATGGACCTCCACCAGGGGCAGGTACAGGGTTTCTTCAACATTCCCGTGGACCACATGACCGCCCTGTCCATCCTCACCAATTATTTCCGCATGTTGCAGGTGCCGGCGGAGGAGATGGTGGTGGTTTCGCCGGACGTGGGCGGCGTCAAGCGCGCCAAGAAATTCGCGGACAAGCTGGGCACCGACCTGGCCATCCTCACCAAGACCAGGCCGCAGCACAATGTGGCGGAGATAACCCAGGTGATCGGCAACGTTAAGGACAAGGTAGTCGTCATGGTGGACGACATGATCGACACCGCCGGTACCATCGTCCAGGGAGCGGCGGCGATGATCGACGGTGAGGGCGCGCGTGAGGTATATGCGACCGCTACCCATCCGGTCCTTTCGGGGCCGGCATACGAGCGTCTGGAGGATTCGCCGATCAAAGAGGTGGTGGTGACCGACACCCTGCCCTTGAATACGGAGAAAAATACCAGCAAAATAAGGGTTCTGTCAGTTGCGACAACCCTGTCCGACACGATCCAGAGTGTTTTCCGGGACGAATCGGTCAGCCGGTTGTTCGATGGGGACGACCAGTTATTCTAGAAGTTCAGGAGTGAGTCATGAAGACAATTGATCTGCAGGTAAAGGAACGCCGGAGAAAAGGCAGTGCTGAAGCGAGGCGCCTCCGGAGGGCAGGTGTGATACCGGGAGTATTCTACGGGGGCGGGAAGGAGGGCATCCCCCTGTCGGTCGAGGCTGCAGTGTTGAAGAAGGCTGTGGCCGGCGAGGGCGGCAACGTCATACTCAACCTCTCGTTCGAGGGGAAGGACAAGACCTATCCGGCCATCCTCAAGGATCACCAGAGCGACCCCCTGGACAGGGGCCTGCTGCATGTGGATTTCATGGAGATCAGGATGGATGAGCCTATCGAGGCATCCGTCCATATCGAACTCACCGGCACGGCTGCGGGTGTAAGCGAGGGCGGCGTCATGGACCAGACCCTGCGTGAGGTGCGGGTACGATGTCTCCCCGCCGACATACCCCCCGGCATCATCTTCGCCGTCGATGAGATGGAGATCGGCGATTCCATCAAGGTGAGCGATCTGGTGCCGCCGGCCGAGGTGGAGATCATCGATGAACTGGAGATCGCGGTAGCCAGCGTCATTCCGCCGACCATCCTCAAGGAGGAGCCGACGGAAGCAGAGCTGGAGGAAGGGTTGGAAGAGGGCGAAGAAGCGGAAGCCGCAGAGGGCGAAGAGGGAGCCGAAGCAGAAGAGGGCAAGGCCGGCTCCGAAGCTGCGGAACCGGGACAGGGATAACGACCTGCTATACGGGACCATATGTATTTAATCGTCGGTTTGGGCAACCCCGGCAGCGAGTACGAGGGTACCAGGCACAACGCCGGGTTCATGGCAGCTGACCGTTTCCGGGTAACCCGTGGGTTGGGCAGGACCCGCCGACGATACCAGGGTCGATGGTGCGAGGGCAGGGTCGGCGGCCGGGATGTGGCGCTGCTGATGCCCCATACCTATATGAACAACTCCGGCGAGGCCGTTAAGGCCGCCGCCGTGCGCAAGCATATCTCCCCGGAAGATATCATCGTTATCCACGACGATATGGATTTTCCCTTCAGTGTCGTGCGGGCCCGCGCCGGTGGCGGTACGGGTGGACACAAGGGTCTGGAGAGCATCGCCGCCCTCCTGGGCACTACCGGCTTCGCCCGGGTGCGCATCGGCATCGGGCGTCCGGACAACCCCTTCATCGACGCCCGGGACTGGGTGCTTTCAGACATGGGGGTTTCCGGAGACGAACTGGCGGCGGTGCTCGATACCGCCGCCGACTGCGTTGAGGCCATCATCATCGATGGGATGGAAGCCGCCATGACACGGTTCAACCGGCGTAACGATGATAAGGTATAGTACCTCCCGTTTTTTACCTCGTTAAGCTCCAGAGGCCGTGGTTATTTCCTATCTGACAGGTAGTGATAGTTTCAAGTCGCTGGCGCGGGCGCTGCCTGACGACAGCGCCCGCGCTTACGCCCCTGCCGCTTTCCAGGGCTACCTGATGGCGGCGCTGGGCCGCGAAGTATGGCCCGGCGAGAGCCTGCTGGTGGTAGCCCCCGGCGCCGCCGAGGCATCGCGCCTATCCCAGGATCTGGCCGCTTTCGCCGCCGGTATGCCAGTGTGGCTGCTGCCGCCCCGGGGCGTCATCCACGGCAGCGGTCTCATCCCCCCGCAGTTATCGACGGGGCGGCGCCACCGGGCCCTGGCGGCCCTGGACGGCACCACCCCGGTGATAATCGCCACAGACGTGACGGCGCTGCAGGAGAGAGGGCTGCTTCCGGGAGGGCGGGGTAAGCCGCTGGTGGTCAGGAGAGGGGAAGCGCCCGCCTTTGAAAAGGTTATAGAGAAACTGGCGGCACTGGGATATGAGCGGGTGGACCAGGTGGAGGAAAGGGGGCAGTTCGCCGTGCGCGGCGGCATCATCGATTGTTTTCCCTCCACCGACGCGACGCCGATCAGGCTGGAATACTGGGGCGATGAGCTGGAAGAGCTGCGGCGTTTCTCGCCGTATACCCAGCGTTCCCTTTCCGGCGAGGGGGACGCCGGCATCTTTGCCGCGGCCGCGCCGGAGGAGGAAGCTCCGGTTGAGGCGCCAACAGGCCAGGAACAGCGGCGGCCAAAGACGGCGGCGGGGTTGCTGGCATCGCCGGACTTTACGGCGAAGGTGGTTCTGGTAGACCCGTCTTTCTTCAGCGAAGCGGCGGAGGACTTGTGGGAGGACGCCCGGGAATCACTTGCCGGAGAGGCGGGCCGCCGCTACCTGGAGCCGGCCCGGGTCCGGCAGCAGCTGGAAAGCAGGGCGGCCGTCACCCTGGAGAGCCTGGCGTCGGGGCAGCCATACGCTTTTTCCGCATCCGCTTTCAGCCATGCTTCACGGCGCCGTGACGACGCGGGCGACAGGCTGGACCATCTGGTCGCCGACGGCTTTTGTGTATTCATCCATTTCAGCACCCGGGGAGCGGCCGAAAGGGCCGGGCACAAGCTGGCCGGCCACGCCGAACTGCGGGAGCAGGGTGAACCGGCGCCGCAGCGGCCGGGCGCCTGGCTGGTGACCGCACCGGCACCGGCAGGCTTCGTCAGCAGGGAGTTGAAGCTGGCGGTGATGGGAGAGCGGGCGCTGCTCAGGCCCGGCCGCGCCGCCAGGAACTGGGCGGCGGTGCGGGGCGGCAAGGGGCTGGCCAGTTTCCGCGAACTATCGCCCGGCGATTTCGTTGTTCACCAGGACCACGGCATCGGCGTATTCAGGTCGGTGGAGACCAAGACAGTTTCCGGCGTGACCCGGGATTACCTGCATCTCAGCTACAAGGGCGGCGACGCCCTGTTCGTCCCCCAGGAGCAGGTGCACAAGGTGGCGCGCTACGTGGGGACGCAGGATAGTTCGCCGCCGCTGAACAAGCTGGGTGGTAAAGCCTGGGCCCTGGCACGGGCGCGGGCTCGCAGCGCCGCGCGGGAGATGGCAGGCGAGCTGTTACAGCTGTATGCCGCCAGGCAGAACAGATCGGAAGAGCACACGTCTGAACTCCAGTCACATTCCTTTATCTCGTATGCCGTCTTCTGCTTGAAAAAAAAAAAAAGAGAATAAAATAGATCGGAAGATCACACTTCTGAACTCCTGTCACAGTACTACAGCACGTCGTGTAAGCATGCTCTTTCCAAA
>CAJVWY010000035.1 GCA_913009925.1 uncultured bacterium | reverse complement strand
GGAACTTGTGGCACATGTTGCTGGCGACAGCCACCGCTCCCGGGGCGCCCAGGGACATCATGGCCGGGGTGAGCACGAAAGCGCCGCCGGAGCCGATGAAACCGCTGAGCAGGCCGCCGATGAGCCCTACGATCAACAGGGCGATAACCTTGTCCACGGTAAGACCCAGGAACATCACCGAGGCGCTGGTTATGACCTCCTCGCCGTTTTCATCTCCCATGGAGACCATGACCTTTTTGTTCAGGGATATATCTTCCAGCAGTATCTCGTCGCCCAGCTTGAGGGTCATGGCCTCGCCACCACCCTCCGGTACGAAAACCACCGTATTGGTGCTGGCGTCCATCCCGGTGAAGACGCCCTTCTTCACGTCCGATGGCGGCCCCCCGGCGGCGAATGCCTGAGAGGTTATGCCGAAGAACATAAACGCCGCCAGCGCCAGAATGATTGTTTTTTTCATTTTCAGATCAACTCCTTTAAGGTTTCCCAGGGCGTCAGTGAGCGCTCTTGGCGGGCTGCAGACCGAGAATGGATATCACGCTGCTGGCGAAGGTGCCATGGACAAAAGAAAAATAAAACGCGGTCAGGATGGGAAACATCGCGTAGTAGCCACCGCGGGTGTAGTAATCCGTAACCAGATCCAGGTTGGTGAAAAAGTAGATATAGGAGGCTATCGATACGGCTCCGGTCAATAATGCTGTGAGATAGGGCTTCCTCTTGGTCTTGTTACTCATGCTCCTCTCCTTTGTCGATCCTGTTTTTGATGCTCTTGCCCGGGCTATGTCTTCTCTGAAACCAGTGTCAGGGGGCAGCCCAGCTCTTCCCACACCCCCTCGATGCGCCCCTGTTTGCCGGAACAGCCGATCCCGAGCGCATCGGTCGATTCGACTACCACGCACAGGAACTTGCCGCTCTTGCGCGCCAGGTTCAACACCGCCTCCCTGATGCATCCCTTTCTCCGGGAGACGCTGAAACCCACCGACTGCCGGCGGGCCATTGCCTGGAAGCGGTCCAGCTTCGCCCGATGGACCCCCCCGGGGGCCGTGGTGAGCACTTCCAGGTCCGCCTCCGTCCGCTGGGCGATGCTGAGGGCGTACTCAAAAGACTTGCTGTCACCTTCCCTGCCGGTAATCACCAGCAACACCTTCTTCTTTCCCGTGGGTATCTTCCTGGATGAATCCAGGGCGCCGGCCGGCGCGATTGGCCCTCCCCCGGTACTGTCTGCCGTTTTCCATCCAAGGTCAGCCAATGCGCCTTCCCGTCAGCTCCCCGGGCTGGGGCTGCGGCCAAACCAGCCATCGCCCCCGGAAGCCCCGTGGGGGCATTCACACGCTCCCGGTGATCATGCGGACAGACCTCCCGCTTCCATGTATGTGCGAAGTTGCCTGGAGAACATGGTTACCCACCCGGTATAGCGTTTCAGAATTAAACAGAACCGATAATCGAGGTGATAATATTACAAACTGCAATAGTAATGCAAACACAATTTGTGATGTTTTTTCCTTTATCTAAAAGGAAAACTGGTGCTACACAGTGTTAGAGTTACATTATGAAACGCTTGTCATTTATTATCCTGTTAAATAGCCATTGTGCATGTTGCAAATATCGTTTATAAATTGCAAAATGCAATAATTGCTGAAGAAAGAAGGAGAAACGGTAATGAAAATAGACGCCCGGATCCTGATCGTCGAGCCCGACAAGGCGGGTCTGAAGAACCTCAAGAGGGCGATGGAGAAGAAACAGGGATACCGGGTTACGGCCGTTCCCGCCGCCGCCCGGGCATTGAAGTTGATAGAGGAACAGGAGTTCGATGTGGTGGTCACCAGGCTGCGCATGGAGAAAGTCGACGGCGCCCGGTTGCTGGAAAAGAGCAGGCAGCTTCATCCGGACACGGAGGTCATCGTCATAACCGCCTACCCCTCCATCCCTTCGGCAGTGGATATGGTAAAAAAGGGAGCCTTTGACTTTATCGCCCAACCCTTCCAGCCGGAAGATATCACCAAGACGGTGGCGGCGGCCCTGGAGAAAGTCATGTCGCGAAGGGAGAGCGCGCAGCTGACATACCAGGTGGAGCGGTTCGAGGGCAAGGTCAGGATCATGACCCGCGACAGCGTGGTCCAGGGGCTGCTGGAGACCGCGCGCCAGATAGCACCGACCGATTGCAATGTGCTGATAACCGGGGAATCGGGTACCGGCAAGGAGCTGTTCGCGCGCTACATCCATTATGTGAGCCACAGGGCTGAAGGGCCCTTCCTTGACATCAACTGCAGCGCTTTCACCGAGGAGCTGCTCTCGGACGAGCTGTTCGGCCACGAACAGGGAGCATACGCCGGGGCGGCTTCGAT
This sequence comes from uncultured bacterium, assembly GCA_913009925.1. Classification (GTDB taxonomy): domain Bacteria; phylum Actinomycetota; class Thermoleophilia; order BMS3ABIN01; family BMS3ABIN01; genus BMS3ABIN01. The sequence continues at coordinate 7,319 of CAJVWY010000035.1, read as the reverse complement.
AAAGAAGGGACTGATCGAGGCGGCCTCCGGGGGCACCCTTTACCTGGACGAGATAACGGAGATGCCGTCAGCGCTGCAAGTAAGGCTGCTGCGGGTCATCCAGGAGAAAGAGCTGCTCAGGCTGGGCGGCACCAGCCCCGTGGATGTGGACGTGCGGATCATCGCCGCCACCAACCGCGACATCCACAAGGCCGCCAGGGAGAAGCGCTTCCGTGACGACCTGTACTATCGCCTGAATGTGGTGTCCCTGCACATCCCGCCCCTTTCCGAGCGCCGCGAGGACATCCCCCTGCTCAGCCAGTACTTCCTCAAGAAGTATTCCAGCTCGATGAACAAGGATGTGGGGGAGGTGTCGCCGGCGGTGCTGGGCCTGCTGATGAACTACGACTTTCCCGGCAACGTGAGGGAGCTGGAGAACATCATCGAACGCGGCGTAGCCCTTGCCGGGGGCCGGGCCATCGAGCTGGTCCACCTGCCGCAGGACTTCAGGGAACTGAACATCAGGACCTTTCGCCGCAAGGAGGGCCGGTTGCCATCCCTGGAGGAGCAGGAGGTATCCTACATCCAGTGGGTGCTGAAGGAGGCCGGCGGTAACAAGACCGCGGCAGCGCGGACCCTGGGCATCGACCGGGTATCCCTCTGGCGCAAGATAAAAAAATACGGGATCGAGGCGGATTGAACGGCATCCTATTTGTCATTAAATATGAGTTTTGTATGAATAAATGGTAAGATTACGCATACGGTCGAAGCCTGAGACGTGAACTTGACAGGTTACCGCCGAAAAATGGATTTACAGGGGGGTCCATGGCAATCTAGGGAAAACCGGGGTGAGGGATTTGGTTAAGTCAACGGGCAGTTCCAACCATGATTACAGGAAACCCCTGCTTTTTATTCCGGCGCTTGCGCTGGTTTTTTTATTCATAGTATCGCTGGCAGCGGCATTCAATGAGGCACCCGTGGCCTCAGGCCCGTTGGACCAGGTCAACCCCGCCATCAGCGGCCAGGTCGTCGTCTGGCAGGATTACCGCAACAAGGAGAACCCCGCCTACGACCCCACCGGCTGTGACCAGGCACGCAACTGCCTGGCCGCTGACATCTACGCCAGGGACCTGTCCACCGGCATCGAACAGCGCCTGACCACCGCCACCGACGGCATGGATCCGGACATCGACGGAGACCGCGTGGCCTGGCGCAACTGGAGTACGGGCAAGATAATAGTCTACGACCTGGCTGACGGGACCCGGCAGAACGCCTCCACCATGGGCGGTACGGTGCAGATGATCACGCCGGCGGTGAGCGGTTCGATAGTGGTCTGGACCGATTACCGCAACAGCTCGAAATACGGTGATATCTACATGCGCGACCTCAGCCAGCCCGCCGATGAGCCGGTAAGCCAGGCTTCAGCCGACCCGGCGATCCCGGCGGTGAAGAAGGACAAGCGCCACCCGGACATCGACGGGGATGTCGTGGTCTGGGAGGACTGGCGCAACGCCTACCAGGACGACTGGGGCTGGTGGCATAACCCGGATATCTACATGAAGGACCTGTCCACCGGGGTGGAGCAGTCCGTGTGCACCAATACTTCGGACCAGTACGCGCCGGTGGTCTCCGGCGACAGGGTGTACTGGATGGATTACCGCAGCGGCAACTGGGATATCTACATGCTGGACCTGGCCACCGGCATCGAGTCCCAGGTCACCTTCGACCATACCGACCAGAGCTGGCCCGCCGCCGACGGCGACTTCGTCACCTGGAAGGACACACGCAACGGCAATGAGGACATCTACCGCCTGAATATCGTCTCGGGCACAGTGGAAGCGGTGACCACCGATCCCGCCTCCCAGAAGATACCGGCCGTCAGCGGTTCGACCGTAGCCTGGATGGACAAGCGCGCCGGCAACTGGGACATCTACCAGGCCCGTGTCGATATAATTCCGCCCACGGTCGACTCGCTGTCGCCTTCCGGCTATATAGCCGATACCTCCGCAACCATAATCGCCACATATTCGGACGAGGGCGACGGTATCGATACCGCCGCGGTGACGGTGACCCTGGACGGTTCACAGCTGACGGGCTGCTCCGTAACCGCCGGCCAGGCGGACTGCGCCGTTACCGGCCTGGGCGAGGGTCACCATACGCTGACGGCGGATGCCGGCGACCTGGCGGGCAACACCGCCGTCCAGGGCACAGGCTCTTTCGATGTGGATACGCGGGGGCCGATGATCTCACCGCCGGTGATAGGATTGCTCAAAGATACGGACATCACCATCGAAGCCGATGTCAGCGATGCCGGCATCGGCCTGGACCCGGGTTCGCTGCTCGTGAAACTGGACGGGTCGCCGTTGGCGGGGTGCACACTGGCGGCCGGTCACGTAAGCTGCAGCGCTACGGGGCTGTCGCTGGGGTCGCACCATGTGGAGATACTGGCCGTGGACCAGCTGGCCAACCTTTCGACCCTGTCCGAAGGCTTCGTTACCCAGGATACGGTCGCGCCGGTTGTGGATAACCCCCAGCCTACGGGCATCATCGCCGATACCAGCGCCACCATCAGCGCCGGCTACAGCGATCCCTCCCCCGGCGGTGGTATCGATACCACCTCGGTTTCCGTCAGCCTGGACGGGCAGCCGCTCTCCGGCTGCATGGTATCCACCGGCGATGTTGCCTGTAACCTGAGCGGTCTGCCGGAAGGCGACCACCAGGTGATGGTAACGGTTGCCGACAACTTCGGCAACAGTGATCCCTTCGTCTGGAGTTTCAAAGTCAATACAGCCGGGCCGGCCATCACCAATCTGCAACCGGCTCCGAAGACGACGGTGAACAACTCCTGGACGCCGGTATCCGCCGAGGTCGATGACAAGGGCGCGGGCGTGGATACGGCATCCGTCCATGTTTACCTGGACGGTGCGGATATCACCACCGGCGCCAACATCAACGGCGGTCTGGTCCAGTACCAGATGGCGCCGGCGGCAGGCTCCGGGCTCCATGACGGGTTGCACCAGGTACGGATCGTCGCCGCCGACCTGGACGGGCTGACTACCGAGCAGACATGGTCGTTCACCGTGACCTCGCCCCGGTTGACGCTCGCCGACATGAACATATATTGGCCCAGTCTCGCCGCCTATCAGCAGTGGCGGCTGATGGTCGATTACCGGGTGAGGAACCTGGGTACGGGTTCGTGTCTGGCCGGAGAGGTCACCAGCGGTTCGGCTACCTACGGAGTCCTGCCCCTGGGGCCGTTGCCGGTGGCACTGGGTGAAATCACCGCTGACGGCTCCCTGACCTACAGCTTCACCTATTACGTGTCGCCGGGCGTCAGCAGGTTCACAGCGGTGAACAACGCCAGCTGTCTCGACGAAGGCGGCAACTCTCACCGGTTCACGGGCCCACCGCCTGCTTGAGGACCATCCACCTGAGAGCCGTCACCTGACCATCTGGTTCCGCCTACCGCCGGCAGCGTCTCTGCGCCGGCAAAAGTATATGTGCTACGCTTACGGCGATGGATAAGGAACGGGGATTCAAAAGCACGGGACACGGTAAAAGGATCGTTATGACAGCAAGACTGGGAAAGACCGGACTCCGGGTGTTCCCCCTGGGTTTGGGTGGCATACAACTGGCAGGGATCGACCGCCTGGAAGCGGAACGGGTGATCAAGGCGTGTATGGAGGGGGGGATCAATCTGGCGGAGACAGGCCAGGGCTATGGTGACAGCGAACAGAAGCTCAGTTACGCGCTGCGTGGAGACCGGGAGAAGTTCATCATCGCTTCCAAGTCGCCTAAGCGCACGGCCGGGGAGATGACCCAGGCCATCGACCAGAGCCTGGCTCGCCTGGAGACGGATTACATCGACATCTACCAGATCCACAGCCTTAAGACCGATGAGCAGTTCGACAGGATCTTTGCTCCCGGGGGGGCGATGGAAGCGCTGGCCGCCGCGCGTGACGCCGGCAAGATCCGTTTCATCGGCGTCAGCGGGCATCGCCCCTCGATCCTGTGCAAGGCGATCAGGACCTCTGAGTTCGATACGGTGCAGACCCCCATCAACCTTGTCGACCGTGAGTCGGAAGCGGAGTTGCTGCCGCTGGCCCGGGAGATGGACGTCGGCATCCTGGCGATGAAACCCATATGCGGCGGCACCCTCGATAATCCGGCCCTGGGGATCCGTTTCTGCCTCAACTCGGCTACGGACATAGTCCTCTGCGGCATGAAGAACGAGGCAGAGGTGGCGGCCAACCTGGAGACCGTGAGGGATTTCTCTCCCCTGACCCCCGAAGAGGAAGATGAGCTGATGACGGAGGCCAGCCAGCTGGGGACCCAGTTCTGCCGTCGTTGCGAATATTGCCAGCCCTGCCCTCAGGGGATCAGGATCCCCAAGATCCTCTGGCTGGCCAACTACCATCGCCGCTACGGCGAACGCGACCCCTGGACCGAAGACGAATACCGTTACCTGGAGGCCACCATAGCCGATTGTGAGGACTGCGGCGACTGCGAAGCGCAATGCCCTTATGACCTGTCCATAAGAGAAATGCTGCGGGAAGCCGATGCGGAATTGAGGCCGCCGGTGAAAGTGATAGCCAAAAGAAAGATCAAGGGTGCGATCAAAAGAGTCCTTCCCATCCGCAAGGCGTCAGACTAAAGAAATGGCGGAGATTGACCCGGTTTAAGACAATCGTCCGTTATTCAAGCTATCTGCTCGGCTCACGGCTTCTCTCCCGTGTCCTTTTCACCGTTTTTTTCATCTATGCCGCCTCACTGCTGGGGCCGGAGCTGTTCGGGGCGCTGTCATTCACCCTGGTCACTGTGGAGCTGCTGTCATCCATCGGTGATCTCGGCATCACCAGGTATGCCGCCAGGGAACTGGTCCGCCATTGGGACGATAAAGAGCTTCTGGCGGGTGAGGTTCTTTTTCTGCAAGGGCTGACCTCGATTATCATCAGCCTGGGCGGGCTTGTTGTCATCCTGGCCTACCAGCCGCAATATCCCAAGCTCCAGATGCTGCTGCTGGCCATGGCCGCCGTACTGCTGTCCGCTGTGGTTAATACAACCGAGGCTATCTTCGTCGCGACTCATAGCTTTTTCTACTCCGCCCTGTTCACGTTTATCGGCAGGCTGGTGTATGTGAGCATCGGCTTGATCGCACTTTATCAGGGGGCTTCGGTGGTTGTCGTGATGCTGGGGTTCCTGATCGGAGTTGTAGTCGAGGCCACCCTGAGGCTGACAGTCGTTCTCAGGCGGGTCACGACGTTTTCCTTCGGATTCTCCCGGGCGCAGATGGTGGGGATACTGAAAGCGATAAAACCTTTCGCGCTCACGGCCGCGGCCAATATTATCTTTCTGAGGGCCAATGTGGTCATCCTGGAGATGCTGAGTGGAGATGCGGCCGTGGGCATCTACAACATCGCCTTTACCCTGTTCGTCCCCTTTGTCTGGCTGCCGATGATTCTGCAGAGGACCGTCTTCCCTGGTCTTACCAGGATCTATGCCACGGATCCCGGCAAGGCCCGGATCCATACCTGGCAGTGGTATCGCCTCATGGCGCTGGTGGGGATTCCCATTGCCATCGGCGTCAGCCTGCTGGCCGGTCCGGTGCTCTCCTTGTTTCCCGCGGGCTATGAAGAGAGCATTCCCACATTGATGGTGCTGATGGCTTCCATACCGCTGATGTTGATCGCTTCCGTAGGGTTCAACACCTTGCAGGTAATCGACAGGGAAAGCTCGGCTGCCTTCGCGTCAACAGTCGCGGCTGTTGCCTGCGTCGTGTCCGGTTTTATCCTTATAGCCTTGTTTAATGTCATAGGGGCGGCGCTGGCGTTCCTGATGGCCAGCACGGTCCTGACCGGACTCCTTTTTCATCTGGTATACAAGCACTTCCTGAAAAAAAACGCCCTGCAGCTGTTCATCAAACCGCTGATAGCCGGAGCCGCCATGCTTGCTGTGGCCCTGTTGATCTGGAATCTGAACACATGGCTGGCGCCCATTGCGGGCATAGTCGTGTATGTGGTGGTCATATTCGTTATCCGGGCCGTCCGGCTGACCGAGATAAAAACCCTGATCCAGGACCAATAGATATGTGTGGTATCGCCGGCATAGTCAGCAGGGGTCTTTCGGGAGACTCTGATCTGGTGGCGGTGGAGAAGATGGCCGAGATCATACGGCATCGCGGCCCCGACGACCATGGTACACGCCAGGGGATCCATTATGCGCTCTCACATCGCCGGCTGAGCATCATCGACCTGGAGGGCGGCCACCAGCCCATGTCCAACGAGGATGGGACAATCTGGCTGGTCTACAACGGTGAGATATACAACTTCCAGGAAATCAGGGAACAGCTGCTGCAAAAGGGCCACCAGTTCCGGACGGGGTCGGACACCGAGGTCATCATTCATCTATACGAGGATCATGGCACTGAATGTGTCTCCCGGCTGAACGGGATGTTTGCCTTCGCCCTGTTCGATGAGAAGAAAAAGCTGCTGTTCATGGCGCGTGACCGGGCCGGGATAAAGCCCTTGTACTACTCGTTTAACGGCGGTTCCCTGCGTTTCGCGTCGGAAGCCAAGGCGTTGGTGCAAACGTCACCCATGCTGATCGGCCCCGACCTGCGATCCATTGTCGACTTCTTCGCCCTCAGCCTGGTCCAGGAGGGCAGGACGGCCTTTGAGGGGATCAGAGAGCTCAGGCCCGCGCATCGGCTGGTCTGGGAGTTCGGCAAGCAACCGCATCTGGAGCGGTACTGGCGCCCCGTATACGCAGAAAAGTCTTCGCTTTCCCGGCCCCAACTGACGGAGGCGGTCTCCAGCCTGCTGGATGACGCTGTTCACTCCCATCTGATCAGCGATGTCCCCGTGGGCACCTATCTCAGCGGTGGACTGGACTCAAGCCTGGTGTCGGCGATGGCCAGCAGATACATGCCGGGTGGGATCAATACCTTTTCGGCGGGGTTCGTGGGTCGCGAGAGCGTCGATGAGCGTGTCTATGCCAGGGAGGTCGCGGAGTACATCGGCTCCAACCACCACGAGGTGGAGGTCGGACCGGACGATTTCATGAACAACCTGACGCATATCATATGGCATATGGATGAGCCGACCCTCAGCCCCGGCGTATATCCTTATTACTTTCTGTGTGAGTTGGTGTCCCGCTCGGTAAAAGTCGTTTTGGGCGGCCAGGGGGCCGATGAGTTATTCGGAGAGATCGGAAGAGCGTCGTGTAGGGAAAGGGTGTAGATCTCGGTGGTCGCCGTTTCATTAAAAAAAAAAATTTTTTCTTTTTCTTTTTCAGCTTTATACTCTTCTTCGTCTCTGTTTCCCTATCCTGTACGTATCTCC
>CAJVWY010000034.1 GCA_913009925.1 uncultured bacterium | reverse complement strand
TTTCGTGCCGCATTTGATCACAGTGAATCCACCTATGCTGTGTGAGATTTTTTTTTTTCATCATTTTTTTATTCATTTTGTTTTTTTTTTCAAGCAGAAGACGGCATACGAGATAAAGGAATGTGACTGGAGTTCAGACGTGTGCTCTTCCGATCTATCTGAAAGGGTGCCGGGAATCGCCAGGACCTTGAACGGAAACCCGGTGGGAGAAGCGACCGGATCGGTGAAGATACGCAGTGTTCCACCCTGACATCCCTTGATGACGCCGCGCTTGAGATCCTCTCGAAGGCCGGACTCCTCGCAGAAGGCGAAAAGCGTCCCCACCTGGATACCCGCCGCCCCGACGGCGCGTGCATGCGCAAGTTTCTTCGGGCTCCCGTAAGAGCCTGCCAACCAGAAGGGGCGGCCAAGGGAATCGATCGCCGCAAGATCGATCACATCCCGCGGTCCGTAAACAGGCTCGCCTTCCGGACTGAGTTTCGTATGTCCGCGCGGCGGGGCGTTATGGCCGCCCGCCGAGGGTCCTTCGATGATAAAGCCGTCCACCTTTCCCTCGCACCTCTTGACCAGCAGGTTGGCCAGGGTGACCGAGGACACGATGGGGAAGAAAAGAGGGCGCCGCAGAGGTGGGCAGGTTCCATCGAACATATTTCTCGGGTTGAAAGAAATCTTGTGCGCATGCCCGCTTTCCACGTCCCGGACATGGAGCTTGAGATCCACGGGCTCACACCGGGAGAGCCGGTCGAGGACCTTGGGGATCTCCACGGGGATCCCTGCACCCACGATAACGATGTCGACATCGGCCAGCATAGCCCCGTAGATGGACGGAAGAAGCGGCGCCTGGACCTCGTGAAGGTAGTTGATGCCCACCATGCCGTCATGGCCTTCCTTCGCCAGAAATACCTCCGCAAAGTTGGCGGCTACCAGCAACTCCTCAAGGTTTCGGCTGGGCTTGTCACCCACCATGGGCTTGACGGCGAAGGGTTGATCGGGCGGCTTGCCGCCGTCGATGTAATAGCGATCTATGATACGGCGGGAAACGCTCTGATCCGGAAAAGCCGCGAGAGCGCGCTGCATGTGTCCCCCCGGGTCCCCCAGCTGCAACCGCCTGACCAGGATCAGATCGAGCGCTGTCCCGGAGACAACACCGATATGCCCTCGCGAGGAGACCGCGCGGACGAGCCGCCAGCCGGAGACGCCCGCGCCCATACCTCCCTGGATAATCTGAGGAAACTTCATTGTCGGCTTGAACCGTGTTTTCCCTTGCCTGCTGATTACCTTTGTTTTCTCACAATTCGCCATGGAACGAACCCAGCCTTTTATATTTTCATACCATTTACAACCATACCAACAGCATTATCCCGACCGGGGCAAGAAAGAACCTTCCAAATATTACCAGGCAGATGGATGATGCCCACAAAGAGGAGCGCTACAGGTGCCAGCATAAACATTATCTCATTTATTTCTTCATTTTATAAACCAGGTCATCATGCCGTCCCGTCCAGCAAAATCACCTGGCCTCAAGATATACGTCCCGAAGGTCCCGCTGATCGTGCCCGGGCCATAGGCCTTTCTCAGGAAATTGGCGCTCCGGATGATGGATAACTTCTTGCCCGCAGGAGCCTGTTTCAATGCTGCTTCCGGTCTCAGTGCACGATCTTGGAGATGACCAGCTCCAGGATATCCTCGGCGCCCTTCGCTTTGAGCCTGGGAATGATGACGTTGACCGTGTCCTTGTCCACTACCGTGGTCACCTCCAGGTAGTCTGAGTCGTGCAGCGTCGATATGGTGGGTTTCTTCATCGCCGGCAACACGCTGATCACGTCCTCCAGCTTGTCCTTGGCCACGTTCATGGACAGCAGCACCCGTCCGCGGGCCTCGATGACTCCCAGGAGCAGGGTGCGCACCTCCTCCATGGCCTTGCGCTTTCGCGGATTCTCCCATGACTCCCTGTTGGCGATGAGCTTGGATGTGGACTTCATGACGGTCCCGACTATACGCAGGTGGTTGCGCCTGAGAGTGGAGCCGGTCTCGGTGAGATCCACCACCACATCCATCAGTTCAGGCACCTTGGCCTCAGTGGCCCCATAGGAGTAGAAGACTTCCACCTCTATTCCCAGGTCCTCGAAGTACTTCCTGGTGATGTTGGGAAACTCGGTGGTTACCCGGCTGCCGGGCCTGATGTCGGCGGCCTTCCGGATGTCCGAATCCTCAGGAACGGCGATGACCATCTCCATGAAACCGCTGCCAGTCTTGGCGTAGGGCATGTCGGCCACCTCGACCACGTCGGCGCCGGACTCGGTGATGCAATCCAGCCCGGAGATGCCCAGGTCGAAATAGCCCTCCTCCACGTACTTGGGAATCTCCTGGGGCCGCAGGATCTTCACCTTGCTGATGCGATCATCATCGATGGTGACCGAGTATTCACGGGAGACCCGTCTGACCTGCAGGTCGGCCTCGGCAAACAGCTTCAGCGTCTGCTCCTGCAGGCTCCCTTTGGGCAATGCGATGCTTAACACTTGTGACTCCCAGTTAAAGTGGAAGGGGAAGGCCCCCTGTTTCTTGCTACCCTGGATTCTACCTGAAACAGCGGTGAAGGATAAGGCAGACGGGCGTTTTTTCCTATCCCTTCCCCGCCATGGCCAGCAGGTATTCGTGGATGAAATCATCTATGCGGCCGTCCAGCACCGCCGTGGTGTTGCCGGTCTCGTAACCGGTGCGGTGGTCCTTGACCATCTGGTAGGGCGCCAGTACATAGGAGCGGATCTGGCTGCCCCAGGCGATCTCGGAAAGCTTGCCCCGCTCCTTCTCCATCTCTTCGGCGCGCTTGCGCTCTTCCAGCGCCAGCAGCTTGCTCTTCAGCAGTTTCATGGCAGTGGTCTTGTTGGACAGCTGGGAGCGCTCGTTCTGGCACTGGACCACGGTGCCGGTGGGGAGGTGAGTGATGCGCACCGCCGAATCGGTCTTGTTGACGTGCTGGCCGCCGGCGCCGCTGGCGCGGTAGGTCTCGATCTTCAGGTCCTTCTCGTCTATCTCCACATCCACGTCCTCCTCCACCAGCGGGCTTACTTCCACAGCGGTGAAGCTGGTGTGGCGGCGCTTGGCGGCATCAAAGGGAGAGATGCGCACCAGCCGGTGCACACCCCGCTCCGCCGACAGCAGACCGTAAGCATTCTCACCATGGATGGTGACCGTGGCGCTTTTCAGACCCGCCTCGTCGCCGGCGGTGGCCTCGTTGATCTGCGCCTCGAAGCCGCGGCTGTCGGCCCAGCGCAGGTACATGCGCAGCAACATCTCCGCCCAGTCCTGGGATTCGGTGCCGCCGGCGCCGGGATGGATGGTAAGCACGGCGTCGCCGTCGTCATATTCGCCGGAGAACAGGCGCTCCTCTTCCAGCCGCTCCAGACGCGCCAGGGTCGCCGTCAGCGATGCCCCCGCCTCGGCCAGAAGCTCGGCCTCCGCCTCGGCATCCCCCTCGGCTTCGGCCTCGCCTATCATCTCCAGCAGGGTACCGCCGTCATCGACCTCGGACTGGATGGACCGGTAGCGGTCCAGCCGCCGCTTGGCGCGGCGGTGCTCAGAGCTTACCTTGGCGGCCCTGGCCTGGTCGGACCAGAAGTCCGGCTGCTGCATCTGCTTTTCCAGGTCAGCGACCTTTTTTTCCAGAGAGGGGGGGTCAAAGGTAATCACCCAGCCACTGGAACTTCTCACGGATGAGGGACAGCTGTTCCTTCAGCTGGTCCAGGGTATATGTCTGTGGTGAGTCGGAAGCCATAGGGGCAATATTATCAGGAATCCGCCGCCGGGGGGCAGCGGCTGGAGCGCGTCAGACCCCGCAGCACTTCTTGTACTTCTTGCCCGAGCCGCAGGGGCAGGGGTCGTTGCGGCCCACTTTTTCGGAGACGCGCTGGGTGACCATCTGCTTATCGCCGGCACCGTCCGCGCCGCCACTGGTGGTGGTCTGCGGTGGCGCCCCTGGAGCGGCCACGCCCGCCGGCGCCTGCTGCGGCAGCTTGGAGGTAGTGCCGTCATCGTATGTATACTGAAGGTCCTTTTCCGGCTGCACCGCCCGCTCCTCGACCGGCACCCGGCTCATATGGAATATAGTGCGGGTGAAATCCTCCTTGATGGTCTCCAGCAGTTCCTGGAACATCTGGTAACCCTCGGTCTTGTACTCCGCCAGCGGGTCCTTCTGGGAAAGGCCGCGCCAGTGGATACCCTCGCGCAGGTAGTCCATGTCGAACAGATGTTCGCGCCAGCGATTGTCGATAACCCCCAGCATCACCAGCCGTTCCAGCTGGCGCATATGGTCCGCGGTGAACTCCTCCTCCTTGCGCGCATAGACGGCGCGCGCGTCCGCCAGTACCTTCTCCAGCAGCTCGTCCTGGGTGATCGCCTCGATATCCAGGTCGTCCGGGCCGAAGGAGATGTCGAACAGCGACCGGAGGGATGCGAACAGGCTGTCCCAGTCCCAGTCTTCAGGGTATGTCTGCTCGTCGGCATACTCCTGCACCTGCGCCGTCAGGACCTGTTCGATGATATCGGCGGCCTCTTCGCTGATGTCCCCACCCTCGAGGATCTTGGTCCGCTCGCTGTAGATGACCTCGCGCTGCTTGTTCATGACATCATCATATTCCAGCACCCGTTTGCGGATCTGGAAGTTCTGCTGTTCCACCTTGCGCTGGGCGTTCTCCACCGTCTTGCTGAGCATCTTGTGCTCGATAGGGTCGTTTTCCGAAGGGCCCAGCCTGTCCAGGATGTTATAGATGCGGTCGCCGGCGAACAGTCGGATGATATCGTCCTCGGCCGAAAGATAGAAGCGTGAGACGCCCGGATCCCCCTGGCGTCCGCTGCGACCCCGGAGCTGGTTATCGATGCGGCGGCTCTCGTGGCGTTCCGTGCCCAGCACGTAGAGCCCGCCTACTTCCTTGACCCCCTCGCCCAGCTTGATGTCGACGCCGCGGCCGGCCATGTTGGTGGCGATGGTCACCGTTCCCGGCTGGCCCGCGTTCTTGATGATCTCCGCTTCTTTCTCGTGGTGTTTGGCGTTGAGCACCTGGTGCTTGACTCCGCGCCGCTCCAGCAGGCCGCTCAGGTGCTCGCTGGTCTCGATGTCGACCGTTCCCACCAGCACCGGCTGCCCCCGTTGATGGCATTCGTCGATATCCTCCACCACCGCACGGAATTTGGCCTTCTTGGTCTTGTAGATGAAATCGTTACGGTCGTCGCGGATCATGGGCCGGTTGGGCGGGATCGACACCACTTCCAGCTTGTAGATATGCATGAACTCATCAGCCTCGGTGGCGGCGGTGCCGGTCATGCCCGCCAGCTTGTCGTACATGCGGAAGTAGTTCTGCAAGGTGATCGTGGCCAGGGTCTGGTTCTCCTCGCGGATGCGCACCTTCTCCTTGGCCTCGATGGCCTGGTGCAGGCCTTCTGAGTAGCGACGGCCCTCCATGATGCGGCCGGTGAATTCGTCGACGATGAGCACCTCCCCGTCCTTGACCACATACTCCACGTCGCGGTTGAACAGCGCTTGTGCGCGCAGCGCCTGAATCAGGTGGTTGACCAGCTGGCCGTTTTTTGCTTCGTAGAGGTTATCGATGCCCAGCTGCTTCTCCACCTTGGCCACCCCCGATTCGGTAGGGGCGACGGTGCGGTGTTTCTCGTCCACCTCGTAGTCCTCTTCGGCCCGCAGCAGCGGCACGATGGAGGCGAACTTGTAATAGGTCGCGGCGGCCTCTTCGGGAGAGCCGGAGATGATCAGCGGTGTCCTGGCCTCATCGATGAGTATGCTGTCCACCTCGTCGACGATGGCGAAGGCATGGTCCGGCTGGACCACCTGTGAAACATGATGGGCCATGTTGTCACGCAGATAGTCGAAACCGAACTCGGAGTTGGTACCGTAGATACAATCGGCGGCGTAGACGGCGCGGCGCTCCTCATTGGGCATCATGTTACGGAGCGCGCCCACCTCCAGGCCGAGAAAATGGTAAAGAGGGGACATCCATTCGGCGTCGCGCCCGGCCAGGTAATCGTTGACCGTGATCAGATGCACACCCTTGCCGGACAGAGCATTAAGATAGACCGGCAGCGTGGCCACCAGCGTCTTGCCCTCACCGGTCTTCATCTCGGCTATCTTGCCCTGGTGCAAGGCGATGCCGCCCATGATCTGCACATCGAAAGGACGCATGCCCAGCGCCCGCTCCGCCGCCTCGCGGGCGACAGCAAAGGCCTCCATCATGATGTCATCGAGGCTCTCGCCCCTCTCCAGCCGCTGCCGGAACTCCGGGGTCTTCGCCTTCAGCTCGTCATCGCTGAGAGCACGCACTTCCTCTTCGAAAGCATTGACTCCGTCGACTTGCTGCTGGAGCTTTTTCAGTTTCTTGCCTTCGCCCATGCGAAGGGCTTTTTGCAGGATATTAGCCATAGTTACAGCGATATTTTAGCAGTTAATGGGAAGGGTTGGGAAAAACCGGTGTGTTGACCGGTCGGGCATTTTGACAAGCCAGGCGGGTCGGGAGAGTCTCCGGGATGTGTCCCCCTGGCTGTCAGATGGGCTCGATCAGCCCGTAATCCCCGTCGCGACGACGGTAGATGACATTGGTCTCGTTGGTCTCCGCGTTGCGGAAGACGAAGAAGTCATGGCCGATGAGCTCCATCTGCAGCGCTGCCTCCTCCGCCGACATGGGCTTGATGCTGAACTGCTTGGTCTTGACGATCTGCGGTTCACGCTCTTCGGCTTCCTCATCAAGGGACTCCAGACCACGGTCGGGCGGCAGGCTGCCCCGCACATGGGCATTGTGGCTTACCAGCTTGCCACGGTATTTCTTCACCTGGCGGTCCAGTTTGTCTGCCATCAGATCTATGGACGCGTACATGTCGGTGGAAGCGCCCTTGGCGCGCAGCACCGGCCCCTTGGTGAAGATCGTGGCCTCGGCGACCTGGTTGTCCTCTATCCTGGGGTTCTTCTCACAGAAAAGCTCCAGCTCCAGCCTGCTGGCGCTGTTGAGGTTCTTTCCCAGCTTCATCAGCTTTTCCTCGGCGTAGGAACGGAGCGAGTCGGTCACGGTGATATTTCTGCCCTTCACATTGAATTTCATATCCTTCCTTCCCCACTGTTTTTGGTTCCCTGATTACCCATCGGATTATTCTGTCCCTGTGCCTAGCGTCTTACCGTTCTGGTAAAAGTCCAAACATTTACATCGGCATCCAGCTCCTGCCGCAATATACGGGCACACTCCGCGACAGTCGACCCGGTGGTATATACATCGTCGACCAGCACCACCCGCCTGCCTCCGGCGGCTGCCTTCCGGTGCAGGGTGAAGCTGCCTGCCAGGTTTCTTTTGCGCTCCAGGGAATCGAGCCGGTTTTGAGGCTCGGTGGGATGCCGTTTAAGAAGCAGCGCCTGGCAGCACAGGCCCAGGCGCTTCGCCAGGGCCCGGGCATAGAGTTCAGCCTGGTTATAGCCGCGATCGAACTTCCTGGTCCGGTGCATGGGTACAAAAGTCAGCGTAGCCGCTTCGCACATCGCAGTCAAACCATCGCTGCCGCAGGTCAGTTCGGCCATCAGGCGGGCCAGGCGGCGCCGGCCCGAGTACTTGAGGCCGTGAACCAGGCTGCGTGCCGGCCCCCGGTAGGCATAGGCCGCCCGCGAAGAGGTGAAGTGCAGGTTGCGGCCGCGACACTCGTCGCAGGTGGATACATCACGAGAGGAAGGCTTGCCGCAGCGCCGGCAGACATGGGGACCGATGGATGCCAGTCCGTCCTCACAGGCCGGACAGAGCTGCTCCCCCGGCCGGCCGCAATGGATGCAACGCAAAGGGAACAGCAGTGATAACAACATGGATGGTATGTTTTCCCTGCCTGAGGCCAGATCCGCGGCCCTCGCTTCCACTGGCTGAAAATAAATTATTCCCGCACATGGGTATCGGCGTCAATGACCGTGAAAGGCTCCAGTCGCACCTCCGGGGCCAGAACGCTGCCGGCGCCGATGACGCAGCGGTCGCCGACTACAGCGCGGTTATGCATCTGCACATCGTCCCTGAGATGGGCGCCGCTGCCGATGATGCCACCCAGGACCTTGGCGCCGGCGCCGGTCTGGGCCGCGCGCCACTTGATCACACCCTCCAGCGAAGCGCCTGCCTCGATGATGCTCTGGTCGCCGATGACCAGCGGGCCGGTGAGACTGACCTTCTCACCCACCCGGCAATTGGAGCCGAGCAGGATGGGCGGCTTGAGGACGGCCGACTCGGCGATGCTGGTGCCCTCCCCCACGAAGATATCCTCCTTGACCTCGCGGCCGGGAATCTCCACGTCCACTTTGCCGGTCAGGGCATCGAAATTGCCGATGCGGTACTGGTCCAGGCTGCCCACATCGTTCCAGTAGCCATCGATCTCGAAACCATGGAAAGGGATCCCCCGGGAGACAAAATCTGGAAATACCTGCTTCCCATAGTCATAAAACGTGCCTTTTGGTATATGGTCGAATACCTCCGGCTCGAATATGTATATGCCACAGTTGCAGAGGTTGCTCAGCTCCTCGCCCGGTTCCGGTTTCTCCTGAAAGCCGAGGATCCGGTTGTCCTTGTCCAGGATGACGACGCCGAAATTGCTGGGGTCTTTTACCTTCTTCAGCGCCAGGGTAGCGATCCCCCCGGCCCGGCGGTGCTGCACGACGAGCCGGTCCAGGTCGATGTCGGTGAGCGCGTCGCCGCTGATCACGATAAAAGTCTCGTCGCCGATGAATTTCTGTACCTTCTTGACGCCGCCAGCGGTGCCCAGCAGCTCGGCTTCCAGCGAATAACGCAGATCTATATCCAGCTTCTGGCCCTTGCCGAAATAGTTGGTGATGGCGTGGGGATGATAGTGGAGGTTGGCTACCGCCTGGTTGATGCCATGATGCTTGAGCAGCCTGAGAATGTGGTACATCACCGGACGGTTGACGATGGGGGCCATCGGCTTGGAGATAGAACCGGTAAGAGGCCTGAGGCGCGTGCCCAGCCCGGCTGCCAGGACCATGGCTTTCAATTAATTCCCCTTCTTCGCCGCCGCCAGGCTCTCACTGTAGGGCTCGCGGTGCACGCCTGCTTCAGTGATGATGGCGGTTACGTTTTCATGGGGAGTGACATCGAAGGCGGGGTTGCAGACGCCGATGCCCTCCGGAGCGCAGCGGCTGCCGCCGAAGTGCGTCACCTCTTCCGTGTCCCGTTCTTCTATGGGGATGGCATCGCCGTCGGGCACGTCCAGGTCCACCGTGGATGTGGGCGCCGCCACGTAAAAGGGCACCTCGTGCACCTTGGCCAGAACTGAGATGGTATAAGTGCCGATCTTGTTGGCCACATCACCGTTGGCGGCGATACGGTCCGAGCCCACCACCACAGCGTCGATGTCGCCTTTCCTGAAAAAAAATCCCGACATGTTATCGGTGATGAGCGAGCAGGGGATACCCTCCTGCTTCAGCTCCCAGGCGGTGAGCCGAGCGCCCTGCAGGAAGGGGCGGGTTTCATCGACGAACACGTGGATGGAGGGGTCGCGTTTGAACACGGAACGGATGACCCCCAGGGCCGTGCCGTAGCCGGCGGTCGCCAGGGCTCCGGCGTTACAATGGGTGAGGATACGGGCGCCCAGATCGGAAGAGCACACGTCTGAACTCCAGTCACATTCCTTTATCTCGTATGCCGTCTTCCGCTTGAA
>CAJVWY010000033.1 GCA_913009925.1 uncultured bacterium | reverse complement strand
GGCGGGTCGATGAGCTGTTCTTCCCACTCCGGGTCCTGCGCCATCTCCTGCCCAACCCGGTCGATTACTGCGGCGGCCCGCTCCACGTCCTCGTTATAGGAGATACCCAGCTCGATGCTGGCCTTGGAGTAGCTCTTGGAGCGGTTGGCTACGATCTTCACCTCACTGTGGGGAATATGGTGGACGACTCCATCCATATCCCTTAGCGTGGTCTTCCTCAGGGTGATGTCCTCGACCTGGCCGCAAACATTTTCGATGCAGATGAGATCGCCAACGCGGTACTGGTTCTCCATGATGATGAAGGTGCCGGTGATCAGGTCATGGATGAGATACTGTCCGCCGAAACCTACCGCCAGGCCGGCGACACCGGCGGCCGCCAGCATGGGACCGATGGCGATGCCTACCTCGGACAGCACCATCATCAACACCACCACCCACAGCACGATGGTGAACAGACCGCCGAAGATGCGTACGAGCGTCTCCTGCCGCTTGCTCTCGATCCCCGTTTCCATGGGCAGCAGAGAATCAATGGCGACGGCCTTATTGATGGATTTGGCGATTAATCTCTTGCCGACGAGTTGCAACAGGATAGCGATAACCAGTACGGCCAGGATGACGATGCCGTGTTCGATTATCCAGTTGCTGGTGGTGTCCCAGGCGTTTGAGAGCATTTCTGCCATTTCAGGAGGCACTATACCACAAAGACCGGTGAAGCTCGACGCCCGCCCAGACCCACGATTACCTGCAAAGCGGGGTATTGTACCCGCACGTCATCAGCGTTTCCTCATTACGCAGAAGAGAGCGATGGGAGGCTTCCGGTGCCTGCCGCCCCTGAAAGTGCTCTCCCGGATGGAGACCACGTCGAACTCCGCGCTGAAGCGTTCCCTGATCTCCCCAGGATGCAGGCGGAAAGGGCCTTCCTTGCGCTTCTCCTTGTAGCTGTAACATTTGAGCAGCAGATAGCCGCCGGGGGCAAGGAGGCCGGCCACGGTTCTCACGTATCCATCCCGCTGCTCCGGCGGAAATACATGGAAGCAGCCGCGGTCCAGGATGAGATCGAACCGCCGGTCCAGCCTGTTGTGGAGGATGTCGTTCTGGAGAAAGGTTACCTTGAGGCCCCGCTCCGCCGCCAGTGCCGCCGCCTTCTCCACGGCGGCCGCGGAGATGTCCGTGGCGGTGACATCCATACCGCGCTCGGCCAGTGCCAGCGCCTGCGTCCCGGGTCCGGTGCACAGGTCGAGAATGCTGCCGGATTCCATGCCCAGGTCCGCCAGCGCATGTTCGAAGTCAGGGTCCAGCGACGGAGTGTACCAGGACATGGTCGTCACGTCCTGTTCGCGATACATTCGCTCCCATCTGTCCGGATCGTCATGTTCGCTCATGGTGTAGAGCCTCCATCACCGCAGGGCGTCGGCGACCCGCCCCAGCAGCTCTCCGGCCTCGGCGGCCATCGATGCCATCACCTCGTTATCGTCGATGCCGGCGGTGCCCAGCATCATCCGGGGATCGATGATACGCACGGTAACGCCGCCGCCACTGCCGGCCTCCACGGTCACGTTGCAGGGAAGCATCAGCCCCACCTCCGGAACCTCACTCAGAGCCGTGTAGGCCAGCCGGGGATTGCATGCCCCCAGGATGACGTAGGGCCGGAAGTCCTTCCCTATCTTCTCCTTGAAGGCCTCCTTGACATCGATGCTGGTAAGCACCCCGAACCCCTGCTCCTTCAGCGCGCTCTTTACCTTATCCACCGCCTCTTCGAAGCTGCCGTCCAGGTGAATCTCTGTACCTATCACGTCCGCCATCTCATACTCCTTTGCTCTTTTGTTTGCCATGACTGACTGTTAGACGATGGCGGCCGCCTGCGGATTCATGAATAAAGGTTCCCGAGCCCTGCTCAGGGCAGCAGGCCGGATATGGTGAGGTGCCGGTTGTTCGTTTCCTTTACCGTAAATGCGTCCAGACCGGCTTTCTCCAGCTGCTTGCGCACCTCGTCAACCCGGAAAGCTGCCAGCAGGGAATTGTAGAAATCGCGGCGCAGTATCTCCGGCTCACCGCCGGCATGGCGGTCAACCAGCAGGCGGGCGTACTCGCGGCTGCCGGGCCGGCGCAGGTCCATGATGAAGACCGGTGCCCCCGGTTTCCCCCGGCGTTTGACCTCGTCCCAGAGTACGGCAGGCCGCGGCAGGTGATGGAGCAGACTGTTGCTGATGACGGCGTCGTACTGTTCCCGGGGCAGTTCCGCGCCGGGCACCATGCCAGTGAAAAGCTCGACATTGTCCCGCAGTTCGGGCGAAGCGGACAACTCCCGCCGTCC
This sequence comes from uncultured bacterium, assembly GCA_913009925.1. Lineage (GTDB taxonomy): Bacteria > Actinomycetota > Thermoleophilia > BMS3ABIN01 > BMS3ABIN01 > BMS3ABIN01. The sequence goes on along the minus strand of CAJVWY010000033.1, from coordinate 7,408 downwards.
GAAACCGAGCATCGCCTCCGAGCCGTCGACGCCATGGACAGTGCAGTGGGGGAAGGCACGGGCGAAGCGGAAGGTGATATCCCCCGGACCGCAACCCAGGTCCAGCACATGGCCGCTAATCTCCCTGTCGCCGAAGGCCTCTTTGAACAGCGCTACATACCCATCGTGGGGATCATTGAAATCCGCTTCGGCGTAGGCGCGTGCCTGAGCGTCTTCCACCATAAGTTCCGGCTCTCGTTTTCTTTCCATGGAATAAAGTTTCCCTGCGTATTCTATCCTGGGCGCCAGCCAGACAGCCAGCGCCTCCCGTCCGGTCCCGGCCCCTGGCCGATCCTGCTATCTGAGCACTGTGGCCATGGCTTATCCGCTCTGGCTCCTCTGAGGACATACAAAACGCACCTGTCGATACCCGGCCCCAGCTTTTCCTGCATATCCTGGTATATCGCCTCCGGGTCCCCCATCAGGACCTCCTCAGCCGAGCGGATACCCACCACATACAGCTTGCCGGCTATCACGGGGCCTACATTCCTTATACTACCAAGTTCTTTGATTACCTTGTCTTTTTGATCGTCCGGCTGAGCCATGATGCCGCTCATGTCCGGCCGGGGCCGCCGCCACGCCGCCGGCCTCCATCGCCGATCATCGTAGCCGCTATGACAGTGCTGACCAGGATCATGCCGGCGGCGATGAACAGGACCACCCGGAAGGCGTAGACGAACCCTTCCTTGATATCCCGGTCGACACGCTCGGCCTGCTCCCGTGGCACGGACGCCGGCACCGAAGCATCGCCCAGCCGGGCCGCCTCCTTGCGCAGGTCCCGCCGGGCCTGATCGCTTAACCCCAGAGCCGCGGTGCGGTCCTCCACCGCCCCGGTGAAGGCCATCATGAACAGCGCGCCGATGATGGCGGTGGCAAATACGCCGGCGGTACGGGAAACAGCGTTGTTGATGCCGGAAGCCATGCCCACCATCTGCGTGTCCAGCGCCCCCATCACCGTCGTCGTCAGCGGCGTCACCGTAAGTCCCAAGCCGATGCCGAAAAGTAATACCCCGGGGAAGAAAGTGGTCCAGAAATCAGAAGGGCCGCGGGTTACGCCGATGGTAGACATTTGCAGTAGCGCCGCCGCCGTCACCAGCGTACCGATAACGATCGGCAGCCTGGCGCCGATCCTGTCGGCCAGGCTGCCGGCCCAGCGCGAAAGCGACGCCAGCATTATGGCGAAGGGCAGGAAGGTGAGACCGGCGATCAGGGGGCTGTAACCCTGTATCTGCACCAGGTTGAGCGCCAGGAAAAAGACGACCACACTGAGAGCGCCGTACAGGAACAGCGTTATCAGGTTGGCGCCGCTGAATACCTTGTTCCTGAAAATACGCAGCGGCACCATCGGCTGACTGCTCTTTACCTCCACGACAATGAACAGCACCAGGCAGAAAAAGCCCGCGGCCAGTGTGACGCTTACCCGGGGGTGATGGAAGTCCAACCCCGGCGCCGAGAGGAAACCATAGGTGACACAGGCCAGGCCCACCGCCATCAGCAGCGCCCCGGGGTAATCGATACGCCGGTCCGAAGCCTCATCCCGGCTCTCGGGCACCCGGTAATACAGCACCAGCAGGGCGACGATGCCGATGGGGATGTTCACCAGGAACACTACGCGCCAGAGGCCCGCCTGTGCCAGGGCGCCGCCGACGAGCGGACCAAACACGGTGACCGCCGCCGTTACCGCCGCCCAGGTGCCGATGGCGCGGCCTCGCCGGTCATCGCTGAAGAAGGCTGTAATTATGGACAGGCTCCCCGGTATCATCAAGGCGCCGCCGATGCCCTGAATGACCCTGGCGCCGATGAGCAAGCTTGCGTCCGGGGCCAACCCTGCCGACAGCGAACCGGCCAGGAACAGGGATATGCCGGTCATGAAGACCCGCCGGCGACCCAGTACGTCGCCGGCGGAGCCGCCCACCAGGATGAATGCCGCCAGCATCACCAGATAGGCGTTCATTATCCAGAGGAGCTGCGCGCCGCTGGCTTCCAGGTCGGCCTGCAGTGCCGGCAGGGCCACGCTCAGTACCGAGCTGTCGATGAAGACCATACTGGACGCCAGGATGGTAGCGAACAGCACCCAGCGTCCGGTGGCGCCCGTCTCCCCGGGGCCGGAGAGTTCGCTGGCGGCCTTGCCGCCCGTCGCCACACCGTATGGTGGCATGTCGCAAGTGACTTTTTCTTCGGAATCGCTCAAACTTCCCCCGCCCTGACCGCCGATGCTTACCGGCTAATCATATCGTTTAGCCGCATCCCTTGCGGGAATAAACTCAAACAATAATGCTAAGATAAAATGTCTTTTCCCGATGGACGGCAAAGGAGCGCTTTTTGACCGGCGACCAAAATACAACCGGGTTTAAAGACCAGGATACGGTCTGCGGCATCTGTCCCGCCGGCTGCTGGGTGACGGCGACGCTGGAGAATGGAGAACTGGTGGCGGTACGGGCCCAGGACAGCCATCCTCTGGGGATGATATGTAAACTGGGGCGGCATTCACCGGAGATGGTGTATTCCCGGCACCGCTTGCGCCATCCCTTAAAGCGAAAAGGACGCAAGGGAACCTACGACTTCGAGCCTGTCAGCTGGGACGACGCCTTTGGCGAGATAACAGAAGGGCTCCAACGGACCCGGAAGCTTCACGGTCCCGAGGCCGCCGGCATCTATACCGGACGCGGCAGCTTCGACCTTGCGTTATGCGATGTATACCAGCCGGCGGATACGGCTGTCTCCTCGGCCTCCAGCGTGCTGTTCCCCTTCGGGTCGCCCAACACCTTCGGCGTCGGCGCCCTCTGTTACGTCTCCTTTGCCATGATAGCCCCCCACGTGACCATGGGCGGCATGCTCATCGATATGGATTCGGATATCGAGAACGCCGAGCTCATCGTGGTGTGGGGCGCCAATCCCGCCACCGACTCGCCGCCCATGGCCCATTACCAGATACTGGCGGCACGCGAGCGCGGCGCCGAGGTGGTAGTTATCGATCCACGGCGCAACGGTACCTGCCGCGACGCCGGCGGCCAATGGGTCCCGGTCAGGCCCGGCAGCGACGGCGCCCTGGCGCTCAGCATGATACAGGTGCTGATAGAGGAAGAGCTTTATGACGAGGAGTTCGTGGACAACTGGACCGTGGGCTTTGAGGAGCTGGCCAACTACACGCAACACTTCCGGCCGGAGGCCGTGGAGGAGACTACCTGGGTACCGGCGGAGACCATCCGCTCGCTGGCGCGCCGTATAGCGGGCGCCCGTGGCGCCAGCCCGGTGATGTACTCCGGCCTGGAGTACTCGGACAGCGGTGTCCAGGCTATCCGCGCCACCATGGTGCTCTGGGCCCTGGCGGGGCAGCTGGATGTGCCCGGCGGCCGCGTCTTCCGCATGCGGGAGAACGTCTTCCCCTTAAACAAGGACCGCCTGGTGGCCAACCCGAACCCGGGCAAGGCCATCGGCCGTGACCGTTTCCCTGTCTACAGCCAGTACCGCGGCGAGTCCCACGCCATCTCCCTGCCGGAGTCGGTACTGGCGGGGCGCCCCTATCCCATCAAGTCACTGATAGTGCTGGGTGGCTCCATCATCACCGCCTGGCCCCAGCCTGAGATGTGGCGCCGGACGCTGGACCAGCTGGATTTCCTGGTGACTGTCGACCGCCAGCTTACCGCCGATGCGGCCTATGCCGACATCGTCCTGCCCGCCACCACCGGCTATGAGAACACTTCCTATATGACCTACGGCTCCATGTTCCGCATCCGGGAACGGCTGCTGGAACCGGTGGGAGAGTCACGCAACGACCTGCTCATCCTGGGAGAGCTGGCCCGGCGGCTGGGCTACGGGGAACTCTACCCCCAGTCGGAGGAAGAGCTGCTGGAGCGGGTTCTGGAGGGATCGGGCTTCACCCCTGCGGATGTGCGCGAGGCCGGCGGCGCGGTGAGCATCTCCCCAGTAATGATGCAGTACAAGAAGTGGCAGAAGGGGCTCCTGAGGGCCGACGGGAAGCCGGGCTTCGATACCCCTTCGGGCAAGTTCGAGATCGCCTCCTCCATTCTCGAGGAGCACGGCTACAACCCCCTGCCGGTGTACACCGAGCCCGGAGAGGGACCGGTCTCGCAGCCGGAGGCGGCGGAACAGTATCCCCTTGTCTTCAACTCGGGGGCGCGAACCACCACGGATTTCCGTTCTCAGCACCATGGGATAGAGGGGCTGGCGGCTGAGGCCCCGGAGCCCCAGGTGCTTATGAACGATCTGGACGCCGCCCGGCGCGGCATCAGCGAGGGCGACGAGGTGATGGTGGAGACTTCCCGGGGCAGCCTGGGTTTTCGCGCCAGGGTCAGCGGTGACATCGCCCCGGGCGCCATCGATTGCAATATGGGCGGTGGTGGGCCCGTGGGCCCCGAGACCTGGCGTAAATGCAACGTAAACGAGCTCACCGACCTGGAACGCTACGACCCCGTCTCCGGCTTTCCGGTTTACAAGGCGCTGCTCTGTGAGGTTCGGCCGGTGAAGGGCGCTGCGGCAGTCCCGGAGCACGACCGGGAAGACCAGGCGCTCCGCCAGGCCGCTCCCATCCCGGTCAAACCCCGGGCGCCGCATCCCAGCATCTACCTGGACCACAACGCCACTACCCCCCTGGATCCGGAAGTGGTAGCGGCCATGCTTCCCTACCTGGAGGAACGTTACGGCAACCCCTCCAGCATCCATGATACCGGCGCCGGCGTACGTGAGGATCTGGAGGCCGCCAGGCGGGTGATCGCCCGGGCGCTGGGCTGTACGGCGCGACGGCTGGTATTCACCGGCTGCGGCTCCGAAGCCGACAACCAGGCGCTCAAGGGCGTGGCCCTGGCCGCGGCCAGGGACGGGCGCCATGGCAAGCGCCATATCGTCACCACCATCTTCGAACACCCGGCCGTGCTCAAATCATGCGCAGCCCTCCAGGAGCAGGGCTGCGAGGTCACCTACCTGCCGGTGGGACCGCAGGGGGTGGTGAAACCGGCGGACCTGGACGCGGCCATCGGCGATGACACCATCCTGGTATCCATCATGATGGCCAATAACGAGGTGGGCACCATCCAACCCATCGCCGAACTGGCGGCGGTGGCGCATGAACACGGCGTCCCTTTCCATACCGATGCCGTCCAGGCTTTCGGCAAGGTGCCGATCGACGTGGAGGAACTGGGAGTCGATCTGCTCTCGGTATCGGCGCACAAGCTCCACGGTCCCAAAGGGGTGGGAGCGCTGTTCATGCGCAAGGGCATGGAGTTGGCGCCCCTCATCGACGGCGGCAGCCAGGAAGGCGGCCGCCGTGCCGGTACAGAAAACGTGGCCGGCATCATCGGCTTCGCCATGGCGGCGAACCTGGCAGTCAAGCGGCTGCCGCAAATGGCGGCGGTGGCAAAGCTGCGTGACCGTCTTCAGGAGAGCCTGGCCGGCCTGATGGAAGACGCCCGCCTGAACGGAGACCGCGAGCGGCGCCTTCCCAATACGCTCAACATGGTTCTTCCCGGCATGCGCGGTGAATCGCTGGTGCTGAGAATGGACCGCAAGGGCATCGCCATCTCCTCGGGCTCGGCCTGCAAGTCGGGCTCACCGGACCCTTCTCACGCCCTGCTGGCGCTGGGGCTCAGCGACGAGGATGCCCACTGTTCCATCAGGCTGTCCCTGAGCCACGAGAGCAGCGAGGCGGACATAGACACCGCGCTGGCCGCCTTCCGGGAGGTAATAAGCGAATCGATAAACGCCATCCGCTTCATCCCCTGCAGGTGAGAGGGCCGCGACTTCTTATGGCAGGCGTGGCTTCACAAGTGATAGCATAGGTGGGATGGAACAGTAAAGGGGAACTGTTATGGCTGGAGGAAACCGGAATCCGCCGGTGGTTGCGGTCGGCACCGCATCCTATCATGAGACCGTGGCGGCGATGGCTGCCTGTTCGGCCCACCGCACCTCCTACGCCCTGGAAGGCCGGGACCGGACCGCCACCGGCGATTCCCTGGAGTTCGCCCATTCCGTTGCCAGGGGCCTGGACGATTCGCCGCGCTGGCTTGACTGCCGTTACCTTTACGACGCCGCCGGCAGCCATATCTTCGAGCGTATCTGTGAACAACCGGAGTATTACCTTACCCGCACCGAGGGGGCCATCCTGGCGGCGGTAGGGCTGGACATCGCTCTGCGCACCGGCAGCATCACCCTTATCGAACTGGGATCGGGCAGCTCCATCAAAACCGGCCTGTTGCTGGATGCCTACTGTGAGCTGTACGGCAACGCCTGCTATACACCGGTGGATATCAGCAGTTCCATCCTGGAGCATGCCCGGGAAGAGCTTGCCGCCAGCCTTCCGGATGTACAGGTGGCGCCGCTCAACAGCACCTACGACGGGGCCTTCCCCATCTTCAGGGAGCACTCCCCCGCCATGCTGCTGTTCCTGGGGAGCACCCTGGGAAACCTCAACGAAGCGGAGTCGCTGGATTTCTGGGAGCGGGTCGCCGCCAACCTGTCTTCCGGAGACTACTGCCTGCTGGGGCTGGATATCAACGAGGATGCAGCCACCATCGACGCCGCCTACAACGACGCCGCCGGCTGGAGCGAGGCTTTCACCCGCAACCTGTTCGCACGGATGAACCGGGAACTGGGGTCGGCTATCGCCACCGATGCCATCCAGCATGTGGCGGCCTTCAACCGGGAGTGTTCACGGGTGGAGATTTACGCCCGCTTCCAACGCGCCCAGAGTATCTACATCGAACCGTTCGACCGGGTGTTCGAGCTCGAGGCCGGCGAGCAGATACTCACCGAGATAAGCTGCAAGTTCAGGCTCGAGGAGATGGTACCCTACCTGGCCGATTTCGACTTCATCACCGAGCAGATCTATACCGACAGCGATAAGCGCTTTGCTGTGCTGTTGCTGGAGCGCAGATAGCTGCCCAACCGAAGGGGGATTCCATGAGAAAGTTATGGCTGGCATTGATCCTGATGATAGGGCTGATGCTGCTTGCGGGTTGCGGTGGAAAGAATGGAAACACCACTTCCGTTACGGAAACCGTTACCGGCGAAAACACCACCGCCAGCGCCACCGTTGATTATTCCGGCAACTGGCAGGGAACCCTGGTCTATTCGCTTGTGTCCGGAATCTGCAGCTGTCCGACCGGCGCAACGAACAAACCAGGCGATGTTACGGTGAGCATAAGTCAAAAAGGCGATACGGCCGTGATGAAAATTCTTTCCGGCCTGCAATGCAGTCCGGCGGAGGCATGCAATTTCAACTGCACAGTCAATGGGAACAATATGACATGCACCAACTCCGGTGCGGCCGATAACGAGGGCGGCAGGTATTCGAACACTTACGGTATGGTTTTCAAATCGGAAAAAACCGCTTCCGGCTCGGGAACTTCCGCAT
>CAJVWY010000032.1 GCA_913009925.1 uncultured bacterium | reverse complement strand
AACGCTGCTTCCAGGCTGGCGGTCACTCCGGGGCCGGCGGCCATGTCGGCGGCCACCAGGTTGTCGGAGGTGGTGTCGTTCACGTCATACTCCAGGCCGCAGTAGCCGACCAGCGAACCGGTCATGGCTATCCTGCGAACCTCGGCGCCTGTGGCCGAGTTGACTTCATACAGATCGCTGGAGTCAGATGTTCCGGACAGGGCGCCGACAGCGTAGATGCTGGTGCTGTCAGCCGACGGTACCACACCGTGGATCTCCCATACCATGCCCAGGCCCGGAAGCAGGCCGTCGGGGGCACGGGGTACGGGGATGGATCCCGTCACCTTCATCGAATCGAAGTCGATGATGGCGACATCGCTGGCGTTACCGTTAGCGACCAGGCCCATCTTGCCTGCAGCCACGCTACCGTTAGCCTCGTAATACAGGCTCTTGTCGGCGTCGGCATACACACCGCAAGCGGCCTTGTTGAGGCCGGTCGCACCGGCGACGATGGTGGGAGCGTTGATGTTGCTGACATCGAGCAGCAGCACGGCGGCTCCACCCGGATAGGGGTTCGGCACCTGACGGGCCATGACGTACAGCAGGTTGTCATTGCCCGGCACGATCTCCGCGCCGTGGGGTTCCGCAGAGCCCACGCCGGTCAGCGACATCATGTCGATGGTGCCGACGGTGGCATTGGTAGTCATGTCGACCACTTCCAGTACGCCACTGGTACCACCGGTGACGAACAGAAGGTCGCGGCTCTTGGCGGCTGTGTTCTGGTGGATCACCGCGCCCGGCAGGGCGGGGTTCTCACCGGTAGCCGTCTTGGTGCCGGCCCAGTCGATGGTCACGGAACTGGCGGCATCCCACATCAGGGAAGCGTAGCCGACGGTGCCGGCCGCGTTCCAGGAGATACCGCAGGTGCTGGACTCGCCGTCGCCGTCGAAGTCAGTGGAGATGTGGTTGGTGGCGGTGCCAGCCGAGAGGCTGTTCTCCTGCCACCCACCCTGTGTCACCGGCAGCGTCCCCGGGGGCAGCGGTCCGCCCGCGGCGGGATTGAACGCTGCTTCCAGGCTGGCGGTCACTCCGGGGCCGGCGGCCATGTCGGCGGCCACCAGGTTGTCGGAGGTGGTGTCGTTCACGTCATACTCCAGGCCGCAGTAGCCGACCAGCGAACCGGTCATGGGGATGCGACGGATCTCTGTACCGGTCTTGATGTCCATCTGGTACAGGTCGGCGGAGTCAGATGTTCCGGACAGGGCGCCGACAGCGTAGATGCTGGCCCTGTCGTTGGACGGTACCACACCGTGGATCTCCCAGTGCATACCTAATCCTGCAGCTAAGCCGTCGGGGGCGCGCGTTACCGGGACATAATCGACGATGTTCATGGTGCCTACATCGATAATGGCGATATTGCTGTCGTCACCGTTAGCTATATACAGCAGCTGGTCACTGACACCGAGGCTGGCAGACGGAGCCTGATCGCATCCGTTGCCATACGCGCCGCCACAACCATAGCTACCGTAAGCGGCATCGGCCGCGCCGGACATGCTGCCCGTCACGATAGCCAATGCCAGGATAAGAACAAGCGGCATAGCCAGCAGGAGAAACTGCCACTTGTTTTCACTTATGGCAACCTTCATTCCTTCACCCTCTTTCTAACGTTTACAAAACAGTGCTTCTCCCGTCGGAGAAGGCTTGGTCTGGGTCTTGCGATCAAACGAAAGCGAGTTAGTTGTGAGATTCACCTCCTCATACCCGTTGATATCAAGCGTCCTATGTTCACGAGAGGCCTGCGGTTTGAATATGGAAGATGCTACCGGGGCAGCGGCTGAGTGGAGGAAGGGTCGCTCTCCAATCTGGAAGATGACCATCTCAGGTGCCCAATAACAACTTCCTTCTCTCCCCACTCACTCCCCGATGAGCGGATAGATACGCTTAATACATGGTTTAATTGCAATAAGTCTACTCTGATTTCAAAACATTACATGATTAGTATTGATTATTTTAAACCCCTTTTTATGATTAATTTATTTCAATTTAGTCAGGTGAACTTCCTATCCGCCCGGAATAAAAAACCCCTTGGGGTATCATGAAAAATATTAAAAAAGGGGGGGTGAACCGGCGCTCTCTGACCGGCCTTAACAGGAAGGAGCGCCGCCCTTGCGGGCGGCGCTCCTGATTCACAGACTATTTAACCTGAACGGATAACCGGTTTAATTCACCGCCGGAGCTCCCGGATTATTGGTCGTGGCCGTTTCCGTTTCCGGCTCCGGCGGCTGATAGCCATCCGCGTATTTAATATCGTAGGTTTCCCAGAGCTCGGCGGAATAGTCCTTCCAGTGCTGGGCGAACTTCTGGTTCCGCATGTAATAGGACAGTTCGTCCTTGAGATCATCCAGGGTCTTGTTGGAAGGAGGGGTGATTATTTCCACTTTTAGGACATACCAGCCGGGACCCGACTGGAACGGCTGCGAGACCTCACCCCTGCCCAGGGAAAAAGCCACCTGGCTGATGTCAGCCGGCAACTGCTCCTTCGATACCAGGCCGACCAGCCCGCCCTTCGATGCCGTCGCCCCGTCCCTGGATACCTCGGCGGCGACGTCGGCGAATTCCTCGCCGGCCGCCACTCTCGCCACCGCGGCCTGGGCCGATGCCTCATCCGCCACCACGATCTGGCGAACCTGGCGTTTCTCCGGATAGATGTACTTGCCCTTGTTCTCCTCGTAGAAAGCCGCGACTTCCTCGTCGGTTATGGTGGTCTCCTCGTGGATGGCGTCCAGCAGTTTCTGATGCCTGAGGTCACGCTCGATCTCGGCGCGCAGGTCATCCACACTGATGCCCTGTTCGGCGAAGGCCTCCTCCATCTTCTCCACGTTGCCGAAATATTTGTCCTCGATATATATGGTCAGGGATTCCTCGATCTCGTCAGGGGTGACGACAATATCCCGCTTCTCGGCCTCCTGCTTCTCCATCTCCTCGCTCACCAGCTGTTTGGTGACGTTATTACGGTAATCGATGAACTCCTGGCTTTCCCGGTCCTCGGGAACCTCGGTGGGGAACAGTACCGAGGTTATGTCGATGCGGTGCTGCACATCATCCTTGGTTATTATGACTCCTTCCACCGACGCCGCCGCGTTGTCGGGAAGCCCGCACCCGGCCGATGTCAGCATCAACACCACCCCGGCGATAGCGCCCGCCGCAAGAATCATCATCTTCTTCAACATGTCAAACCTTTCTCCGGTTGCACATCTAATATGGCATTATAGCCAAAGCATCCCGTTTACCCAACAGCCCGCGCCGGCGGTGCGGGCTGATTTTTTTTGTTTTTTCTGAAGGAATCGCGTCTATATATGGTATACTTTTTCCACCAGCAAATGGCACGGACTCCGTACACCACTTAGGCAGGTTTCCAGCCATCGGCATGGCGTGCTCGCCATTACCACCAGGGTACGACAGGAGATAGAAACGCGCAAGGAGACCCAGACCGTGACCCTCTCGAACCACAATCCAGGAAAAGGCAACGCCCGGAGATTGCTCCTTTCAGGCAAGCGGACGGCTATCATCACCGCCTCGGCTTTCCTGTTGCTGGCATTGCTGGTATGGACCGGCTGTTCCGGTAATTCCGAGACAGCTGATACCCCCGCGTCCACCCTGACAGGCAGCAAGGTGACCCTGAAGGCGAAGGACCCGGTGACGGAAGAGGCGGTCACCAAGATGGTCACCCGCAAGGTCGGCAGTGTCGATTACGCCGGAGACCCCATCATCCGCAATATCAAACTCACGCCTGACGGACAGGGCACCTTCGTCGATATCAACGTCGGCCGGCCGCCCTCCTGCCATCCGGGTCAGGTCGTAGGTTACATCACCGAGATGTCCCGGGGTTTCATGAGCTCTCTGTTTCTCTATCCCGACGTCACCAAGGTGCAGGTAACACTCTATGGCACCACTGAAGACGCCGCCAGCAAGGATGTGATGGCGGCGCGGGCCCTGATGGTGAAGGCGGATGCGGACAAGATAAGCGACTGGTTCAAGTTCGACGAGAACACCATCGGCAGCCTTTGCACCGAATACTGGGTGGAGCCCGATATCTACGCCAACTGGCAGAAATACGGCAGTACGGCCATCACCGATCCGGCGCTGCTGGAACAGGCGAACCAGTAGAGTCCCGTAGCTTTATGAACGGCCTCTACTGAGATAATATAGCTCCAGGCCGGATCAAATTCAGCAAAACCCGCCAAAGGAGCTTCCAAGGTGTATTTCCCCTCTTACAGAATGCGGCGCTTGAGAACCACGGAGCAGGTCCGTGACCTGGTGAGCGAGACCCACCTGTCAACGGACCGCCTGATTCACCCTTTGTTCGTCACCCATGGCAAGGATGTGCGTACAGAGATCGAGTCGATGCCGGGCTGCTATCAGCTCTCCATCTCCAACCTGGTCGCCGAAGCCATGGAGGTTTTCAGCCTGGGCATCCCGGCGGTGCTGCTTTTCGGCATCCCCGCAGTGAAGGACGAGGCCGGCTCAGGCGCTTACGACGATGAGGGCATCATCCAGATGGCGGTGGCGGCGCTCAAGGAGAGCCTGCCGGAGCTGCTGGTGATCACCGATGTCTGCCTCTGCGAATACACCAGCCACGGACATTGCGGCATCATCAAGGACGGTTACGTCGACAACGACATTACCCTGGAAATACTTGCCCGCATGGCCGTATCCCACGCCGAGGCCGGCGCCGATATCGTCGCTCCATCGGACATGATGGACGGACGCGTGGCAGCTATCAGGAACGGGCTGGACGGCGAGGGGTTCATCAACACCCCTATCATGTCCTACGCGGCCAAGTTCGCCTCCGCCTTCTACGGGCCCTTCCGCGAGGCGGCGGAGTCCACGCCCGAATTCGGTGACCGCCGCTCCTATCAGATGGACCACCGCAACAGCAATGAAGCCGTGCGTGAGGTGCTGCTGGACCTGGAGGAAGGCGCCGACATCATCATGGTCAAACCCGCCCTTCCCTACCTGGATATCATCTATCGTATCAAGCAGGAGACCCGCTTCCCCCTGGCGGCCTTCAATGTCAGCGGTGAGTACTCGATGCTGAAGGCGGCGGCGGCCCAAGGCTGGCTCGACGAGAAGCGCGTGGTGCTGGAGTCACTCATGGCTATCCGCCGCGCCGGCGCGGACATGATCATCACCTATCACGCCCGGGAAGCAGCCCAATGGCTGAAGGAGTAGCGGCTTATGGACGTCCCTGATTCCCGGAGACTTTACAGCCGGGCCCTCGAACTCCTTCCGGGCGGCGTTAACAGCCCCGTGCGGGCCATGCGCTCCGTCGGCCTCGACCCTATTTTCATGGCACGGGGCGAGGGCAGCCGCCTGTACGATGTTGATGGCAATGAATACATCGATTACGTAGGTTCCTGGGGTCCGCTGATCCTGGGCCACTCCCACCCGGCGGTACGCGAGGCGCTGGAGAAGACACTGAAGGACGGCACCAGCTTCGGCGCGCCCAGCCCTCTGGAGGTGGAGCTGGCGGAGAGGATCGTGGACGCGTTCCCCTCCCTCGAGATGGTACGCATGACCAATTCCGGCACCGAAGCCACCATGAGCGCCCTGAGGGTAGCCCGTGGTTACACCGGGCGCGAGAAGATCATCAAGTTTATCGGCTGTTACCACGGTGCCGTGGACAGCCTGCTGGTGCAGGCCGGCTCCGGGGTGGCCACCCTCTCCCTGCCGGACAGCCCCGGGGTCACCGCCGGCACCTCCGCCGGCACCATTCTGGCGGATTACAACGACCTCGACAGCGTCAGGGAGATAATGGTCCGGGAGGGGGAACAGGTGGCGGCCATCATCGTCGAGCCCGTCGCCGGCAATATGGGAACGGTGCCGCCCGCTGAGGGCTTCCTGGAAGGCCTGCGGGCCCTGGCAACCGAGTACAGCTCTGTTCTCATATTCGATGAAGTGATGTGCGGGTTTCGGGTGGCTTTCGGCGGCGCCCAGGAGCGATACGGCATCGCCGCCGACATGACCTGCCTGGGCAAGATCATCGGCGGCGGCTTGCCGGTGGGCGCTTTCGGCGGCGGCAGGGACATCATGAAGACGGTGGCGCCTTCGGGAGACACTTACCAGGCGGGGACCCTCTCCGGCAACCCCCTGGCCATGGCGGCGGGGGTCGGCACCCTCGACCAGCTGTCCAGACCCGGTACCTATGACCGGCTGGAGGAAAAGTCCGCGCGCCTGGCGTCCCGGATGGAGGCGATCGTGGATGCTTCCGGCTATCCGCTCAGTTTTAACCGTGCCGGCTCCATGATGACGCTCTTTTTCTGCGACGAACCCGTGACCGACTTCTCCTCGGCCAAAGCCTGCGATACCGGCCTCTACGCCGATTATTTCAAGCATATGCTCGACCACGGCATCTACCTGGCGCCGTCACAGTTCGAAGCGGCCTTCGTCTCCCTGGCCCACAGCGACGATGACCTGGACCGTACCGCCGAGGCGGCGGCATCTTTCCTCCTGAACCCCTGAGATCAGAAGGAAACGATCACCATGAGCCCGTCCAGGCGAAACGAACCCATCCCGGAAGCCACCGTGCCGCGTCTTTCCCGCTACCTGCGCAAACTGCAGGAGATGCAGGGGCAGGGAAAGGAGACCGTCTCCTCACGGCAGCTGGCCGAGGCCGTGGGCGCCAACCCGGCCCAGATACGTAAAGATCTTTCCTACTTCGGCGAGTTCGGTACCAGGGGTGTGGGTTACGATGTCAAGACCCTGGTGGAAGAGCTGCGCCAGCAACTGGGACTCGACCGTTCCTGGAACGTTATCATTATCGGCTCAGGCAAACTGGGCACAGCCCTGGCCCTCTACCGCGGCTTCGAGAGACAGGGGTTCAACCTGGTCGGCATGTTCGACTCCGATCCGGATGTCGTCGGCACCGACCGCGGCGCCGGGCCCGTTCTGTCCAGCGACCGGCTGGAAGAGTTCATCGCCGGCAACGACGTCCACATCGCCATGATCACCACCCCCGCTGATACCGCCCAGGATGTGATCGACCGTGTGGTGGCGGCCGGGGTGCCGGCAGTGCTCAATTTCGCGCCGATCAGCGCCACAGCGGACCAGCCGGTCATCCTCAGGCAGGTGGATCTTTCCACGGAACTGATGACCCTGTCCTTCTACCTGGATAAATCATGAACAGCCGCCCGGACAGGAGCAGGCACCGCTGATGGGTATCTCGGGAATATCGCTGCCGGAGACGCTGGGTACGATCAGCAGGGAGATCGCCGCCGACAGCCCCCTTTTCGCCGAGAGCCTGGCCCCGGCTCCCGGTGACGATGCGAGCGGCGGCTATTCCGACCTGTTTACGGTGGCGGGTGGCGCCGGCGCCGTCCATGGGGACCGGTACCGGTTCACCCTGGAATACATCTTCGAAGGCTACCTCCTCCACTATGGCAGCAGCAGGCTGCTCAGGCCCGGCCGCAGGGATTTCCGGCTGCTGGCCGGAGACTACATGTACGCCCGCGGACTCGACCGTATAGCTGCGCTGGAAGACATCTTCTGTATCGAGATGCTCTCCCGCCTGATCGAGTTCTGTTCTTTTGTCCATTGTGAGGGTATGGACCCCCGCCTGGCCCTCGACGCGTGGTCGGTGGTGACGCTGTGCCTCGCCGGCCATGCGCAAGGCGGCGTCGACAGCTCCTGGCGGGATGGGTTCGAATCCTGCCGCCGGGCACTGTGGGAAAGCGACAGGGAGAGGTCTTCACTATCCGGACTCCGGGATCGCATGCTGGCGGACATCGACCCGGGCGGGTACAAGAAAACCGGCGTGATATTGACTAATATATATGCCGACCTACATCAAGAGCGGAGGCCCGATGGCGATTGACGACCTGAGGCAGTTCCTTGACGTCCTGCGGCGCGAGGGTGAACTGGTGGAGATAGAGGAAGCGGTCGATCCCGAACTGGAGATATCAGAGATCACCGATCGCGTCAGCAAGGCCCACGGGCCGGCGCTGCTGTTCCGCAATCCGGTGGGCTCGGACATGCCTGTGATCATCAACCAGTTTGGCAGCATGAAACGGATGAGCCTGGCCCTGGGGGGTGCAGATCTGGACGAAGTCGCCGACCGCCTGAGCCAGGTACTGCATATGCAGATCCCCCACGGGCTGATAGACAAGGTGAAGGCCCTGGGGAAGCTCCGCGACCTGGCGGGCTCCGCGCCGAAGATGGTCAAATCCGGCCCGTGCCAGCAAGTGGTGATGGACGAACCCGATCTTGACGCCCTGCCCATACTCAAGACCTGGCCGGACGACGGCGGCCCCTTCATCACCCTGCCGGTGGTCTTTACGCGGGACCCGGTCTCCGGGAGGCGCAACGCCGGCATGTACCGTCTACAGAAATTCGATTCCCGGACTATGGGCATGCACTGGCATATACACAAGGATGGAGCGGAGAACTTCCGGGCCGCCGCCGACGGGCTGGAAGTAGCTGTGGCCATCGGCACCGACCCCGCCACCACCTACGCCGCCACGGCGCCGCTGCCACGGGACCTGGACGAGATGATGCTGGCGGGGTTCCTCAAGGGCAGCCCGGTGGAGATGGTCAAATGCCGCAGCATCGATCTGGAGGTCCCGGCCACCGCGGAAATCATCCTGGAGGGGTTCGTGAATCACGGCGAGGTCAGACGTGAGGGCCCCTTTGGCGACCATACCGGCTACTATTCGCTGGCGGACGACTACCCGGTCTTCCACCTGACCTGTATCACCCACCGGCGCAACCCCATTTACGCCACGACCATCGTCGGCAGGCCGCCGATGGAGGACTGCTTTCTGGGCAAGGCCACCGAGCGCCTGTTCCTGCCACTGCTGAAGGTGACGCTGCCGGAGATGGTGGACATGAACCTGCCCCTGGAGGGCGTGTTCCACAACTGCGCCATAATCTCCATCAACAAGAGCTACCCCACCCAGGCCAAGAAGGTCATGAGCGCTGTCTGGGGGTTGGGCATGCTCTCTCTCACCAAGTTCGTGGTCATCGTCGACGCCCAGGTGAACGTACACGATGAGAGTGAGGTGGCCTGGCGGGTGTTCAACAACGTGGACCCGCGCCGCGATATCCTCATCACCGAAGGGCCGCTGGATGTGCTGGATCATTCCAGCCCCACGGCCAGTTACGGCGCCAAGATGGGTATCGACGCCACCAAGACCTGGGCCAGCGAGGGACATCCGCGCCAGTGGCCCGACGACATAGCCATGAGCGAGGAGATAAAAAAGCTGGTGGATGAGAAATGGCTTCGCTACGGCATAGACCTTCCCTGAGGCGGACCGGAGACCTCAGGTTCCAGCCATGAACGCCAGCGACCGGACTTCATCGCTACTGAAGCTGCCCGCCCTGTTCGCTGCTTTCGTCAAGTTCGAACACAGCGTCTTCGCCCTGCCTTTTGCTTACGCCGGCGCCTTCCTGGTGCTCCATCGCTTCCCGGGGTTCTGGAAGATGTTCTGGATAACCATGGCCATGGTAGCCGCCCGCAGCCTGGCCATGGGGCTCAACCGCGTCATAGATAGGGAGATCGATGCGCGTAACCCGCGTACCGCCGGCAGGGAGCTTCCATCGGGCAGGCTGTCCCTCGACACCGCCCTGGCGTTCCTGGCCATCTCCCTTGCCCTGCTGGCCTTCTCCCTCTACCACCTGCCCGCCATTACCTGGTACCTGTCCCCCATCGTGGTGGCGGCCTTCCTCATCTACCCGTATACCAAGAGGTTCACCTCGCTCTGCCACCTTTTCCTGGGCGCCACCATCGGCCTGGCGCCGGTGGGAGGCTGGGTGGCTGTAAGCGGCCGGC
>CAJVWY010000031.1 GCA_913009925.1 uncultured bacterium | reverse complement strand
GTGCTCTTCCGATCTGAAGAATTACGGGATAAACCTTATAGACACGCCCGGGCACGTGGACTTCACCGTGGAGGTGGAGCGCTCCCTGCGGGTGCTGGATGGGGCCATCGCTCTTTTCTGCTCCGTGGGCGGCGTGGAGCCCCAGTCGGAGACGGTCTGGCGCCAGGCGGACAAGTACCGTGTGCCGCGTATCGCCTTCGTGAACAAGATGGACCGTATGGGCGCCGACTTCTTCCAGGTGATGGACATGATGGTTCAGCGCCTGGGCGCCAAGCCGCTGGCGGTCCAGCTTCCCATCGGGCGCGAGGAGAACTTCCGCGGCGTGATCGACCTGGTGCTGATGAAGGCGCTTCTGTGGACCTCGGAGAAGGGTGAGACCTGGGAGGTCAAGGATATCCCGGACGACATGAAGGATTTCGCCCAGGACTACCATGACCATATGGTGGAGAAGCTCGCCGACCACGATGATGAGCTGATGGAGCTCTACGTAGAAGGCAAGGACATCGACCCTGATCACCTGCAGCGGGTGATTCGCAAGGCTACCATCGATATCGCCATTACGCCGGTGCTCTGCGGCTCCGCCTTCAAGAACAAGGGCGTGCAGCCGCTGCTGGATGCAGTGCTGAATTACCTGCCGGCGCCGTCCGACGTGCCGCCTATCAAGGGCATCAACCCCAAGACCGGCGCGGAGGAGAGCAGGGCCGCCGATGACGAACAGCCTTTCTCGGCCCTCGCCTTCAAGGTGATGACCGACCCCTATGTGGGCAAGCTGACCTATTTTCGTGTTTATTCAGGCGTGCTGGAGTCCGGCAGCCATGTTTATAATCCGGTCAAGGACCGCAAGGAGCGCGTGGGCCGCATCCTGCAGATGCATGCCAACCGCCGCGAGGACCGCGATGCCATCTATGCCGGCGAGCTGGCGGCGGCGGTGGGACTTAAGTTCACCACCACCGGCGACACCATCTGCGACAAGGATCACCCCATCATCCTGGAAGCGATGGAGTTCCCCCAGCCGGTCATCGCCGTGGCCATCGAGCCCAAGACCAAGGCCGACCAGGACAAGCTGGGCAGCTCTCTGTACAAGCTGGCGGAGGAGGACCCGACCTTCCAGGTGCGTACCGATGAGGAGACGGGCCAGACGGTCATCTCCGGCATGGGCGAACTGCACCTGGAGATCATCGTCGACCGGCTGCTCAGGGAGTTCAAGGTGGACGCCAACGTGGGCAAGCCGCAGGTGGCCTACCGCGAGACCATCCGCAACGCTGTCGACAAGGTCGAAGGCAAGTTCGTGCGCCAGACCGGCGGCCGGGGCCAGTTCGGCCGCGTGGTGATCAACGTGGAGCCTGCCGCTCCCGGCGAGGGTTACGAGTTTGAAGAGAAGATCAAGGGCGGCGCTATCCCCAAGGAATATATCCCTTCGGTCAACGAGGGCATCAAGAGCGCACTGGAGACCGGTGTGCTGGCGGGTTACCCCATGGTGGGCATCAAGGTCTCACTGGTGGACGGGGCCTATCACGAGGTCGATTCTTCGGAGATGGCTTTCCAGATCGCCGGTTCCATGGCTCTCAAGGAAGCGGTCAGGCGGGCCAAACCGGTGTTGATGGAGCCGGTCATGGAGGTGGAGATCGTCGTCCCCGAGGAATACATGGGCGATGTCATCGGCGATCTCAACTCGCGCCGTGGCAAGATAGACGGCATGGAGGCACGCGGTAATACGCAGATCATCCGTGCCCATGTGCCGCTGGCGGAGATGTTCGGGTATGCTACCGACCTGCGTTCACTGAGCCAGGGTCGAGCCAACTACACCATGCAGTTCGAGCGTTACGATGAGGTCCCGGGCTCGATCGCCAAGGAGATAGTGGACGAGGTAAACGGCGGGCAGTAAATGCTTGCCCGGCGTGGTGGTTTGATATATAGTAACTCGCTCTGTTAAACGGGTTGCGTGACAGGGAAGGCTTTTAAACTTATTTGCTCGATATCAGGAAAGGAAAGGAGCAAAGATGGCAAAGGAAAAATTCGAAAGAACAAAACCGCATCTGAACGTCGGCACCATCGGTCATATTGACCACGGCAAGACCACGCTCACTGCGGCTATCACTACCTGCCTGGCGGGGCATGGTGAGAACGTCGAGGTGAGGAGCTTCGACTCCATCGACAACGCTCCTGAGGAGCGCGAACGGGGCATCACCATCGCCACCTCCCATGTGGAATACGAGACGGAAAAGCGGCATTACGCCCATGTGGACTGCCCGGGCCATGCCGACTACATCAAGAACATGATCACCGGCGCGGCGCAGATGGACGGCGCCATACTGGTGGTAAGCGCCGCCGACGGCCCCATGCCGCAGACGCGTGAGCACATCCTGCTGGCGCGCCAGGTGGGTGTCCCCTATATCGTCGTCTTCCTCAACAAGGTGGATATGGTCGACGATCCGGAGCTGCTGGAGCTGGTGGAGATCGAAGTGCGGGAGCTGCTCTCCGAGTATGAGTTCCCTGGTGATGATGTCCCCATGGTCAGCGGTTCGGCGCTCAAGGCGCTGGAGTGCGGCTGTGGCAAGAGTGACTGCGAGGCCTGCGGTCCCATAATCGAACTGCTGCACGACATCGACGAGTATCTGCCGGAACCGGAGCGTGACATCGACAAGCCCTTCCTCATGCCTATCGAGGACGTGTTCACCATCACCGGCCGCGGGACCGTAGCCACCGGCAGGGTGGATCGCGGCATCGTCAGGGTCAATGACGAGGTGGAGATCGTCGGCATGCAGGAGAAGGTCGACAAGACCGTCTGCACCGGCGTGGAGATGTTCCGCAAGATCCTGGACGAGGGCCAGGCCGGCGATAATATCGGCGTGCTGCTTCGCGGCACCAAGCGGGAAGAGATCCAGCGCGGCCAGGTACTGGCCAAGCCGGGTTCCATCACGCCGCACACGCACTTCAAGGCCGAAGTGTATGTGCTGTCCAAGGAGGAGGGCGGCCGTCATACGCCGTTCTTCAGCAATTACCGGCCGCAGTTCTACTTCCGCACCACGGACGTGACTGGCACCATCACCCTCGAAGAGGGCGTGGAGATGGTAATGCCGGGCGACAACACGGTGATGGAGGTCGATCTGATCACCCCCATCGCCATGGAGAAGGGCCTGGACTTCGCTATCCGCGAAGGCGGCCACACCGTCGGCGCGGGCGTGGTTACCGAGATCATAGAATAATCAAACCAGAAGGCCGCCACCCAGGTGTCGGCCTTTATCAAGTCCGGCGCCGCTGACGGCGCGGGACGTGAAACGGAAGATAATGGCCAAGCAGAAGATAAGAATAAGGCTCAAAGCCTACGATCACGACCTGATCGACAAGAGCGCCAAGCTCATCGTAGAGCAGGCGCAGCGCACCGGCGCCACCATAGTCGGGCCGGTGCCCCTGCCCACGGAGAAGAACGTGTATTGCGTGATCAAGAGCCCGTTCAAGGACAAGGACTCGCGGGAGCACTTCGAGATGAGGACGCACAAGCGGCTGATCGATATCCATCAGCCCACGCCCAAGACGGTGGATTCACTGATGCGCCTGGATGTTCCCGCGGGCGTCGATATCGAGATCAAGCTCTAGGGGCGTCAGGAAGCGATGGCAGCGATTCTGGGAAAGAAACTGGGCATGTCCCAGATATTTACTGAAGACGGCAGCCGGGTTCCGGTGACCGTCATCGAGGCCGGTCCCTGTCCGGTGACCCAGGTCAAGACCGAGGAAAAGGACGGCTACAACGCCCTCCAGATCGGTTTCGGCGCTATCAAGGAGCGCAAGCTGAACAAGCCCCGGGCCGGACACTTCAAGAAGGCCGGCGTCGACGCCCGCAGGCACCTGGCGGAGATCAGGGGCGCCTCGGACGTGCAGGTGGGTGACGAGATCACCGTCGAGTCCTTCGAAGTGGGACAGAAGGTGAAGGTCACCGGCGTCTCCAAGGGCAAGGGCTTCGCGGGTGTCATCAAGCGTCACGGGTTCGCCGGCGGCCCCGGCTCCCACGGCGCCCATTTTCACCGGGCGCCCGGCTCCATAGGAGCCAGCGCCTATCCGGCGCGGGTGTTCAAGGGCATGAGGCTCCCGGGACAGATGGGGAACCGGCGGGCCACGGAGCTGGGACTGACCGTGGTAGCCACGGATCCGGAGAACAACCTGCTTCTGGTCAAGGGGTCGGTGCCCGGTTCCAGCAACTCTATAATTTTCATACAGACTACCTGAATCGATGGCTGAGACAGAAAAAAAGGAAAAAGCGCCGAAGAGCGGCGCGGACGGGGTCAAGGCCCTGGCCGACAAGGACTATAAGCTCAACCCCGATGTTTTCGAGGTGGAGCTCAAGGTCGGCGTGGTTCACGAGGTTGTCCGCGCCGAGCAGGCCGCCGGCCGCAAGGGTACGGCCTCTACCAAGACCCGGGGACAGGTCCGGGGCGGCGGCGTCAAGCCCTGGAGGCAGAAGGGCACGGGCCGCGCCCGCGCGGGCTCCAGCAGGATGCCCCACTGGACCGGTGGCGGCGTGGCCTTCGGGCCAAGTCCGCGGGACTATAGCTTCAAGGTGAACCGCAAGGTTCGCCGTAAGGCTATGAAGATGGCTCTGAGCGCACGGGCCCGGGAAGGCGCCCTGAAGGTAGTCGAAAGCCTGGCTTTCGATGAACCGAAGACGGCGGCCGCGGACGCGGCGCTGGAAAGGTTGGATGTCTCCTATCCGCTGCTGGTGCTCACAGACGAGAGTGACGCCAACGCCGAGCTCTCCTTCCGCAACCTGCCGGAGGTAGGGATACGGCAGGCGGACGACCTGGCAGTAACCGAGATCATGGGCGCCCGCACCCTGCTGGTGTCGCGGCCGGCGCTGGAACAGCTCAACAGGCTGGGTGAGGCGAAATGAGAGACCCTTACACGATTATTCTGGGGCCGGTTATCTCTGAGAAGAGTTACCAGCTCATCGAGCACAACAGGTATACCTTCAAGGTGGATCCGCGGGCGCATAAGCCGGCCATCGCCAGGGCGGTGGAGGAGATCTTCAACGTCGATGTTATCGGCGTGAACGTGATCAAGTCCAGGCCCAAGCCCAAACGCCGTGGCTGGACGCAAGGACAGACCAGCGCCGGCAAGAAGGCCATCGTCCACCTGGCGGAGGGACAGAAAATCGAATTCTTCGAGAGTATGTAAGCTATGGCAGTAAAGGGATACAAACCGACATCACCGGGACGCAGGTTCATGACCACTTCCACTTTCGACGAAGTGACCAGGGACCAGCCGGAGAAGAGCCTGACCAGGGGCCTGTCCAAGAAGGGCGGCCGCAACGCCAACGGGCGCATAACCAAGAGGCGGACCGGCGGCGGTCACAAGCGGCGCTACCGCAGTATCGATTTCAAGCGGCTCAAGGACGAAGTGCCCGCCAGGGTGGCGGCGATTGAATACGATCCCAACCGCTCGGCCCGCATAGCCCTGCTGCAGTACCTTGACGGCGAGAAAAGCTATATACCAGCTCCCATCGGCCTGAAGGTCGGGGCCATGGTGCAGTCGGGCCCGGATGCGGACATCAAGGTGGGCAACTGCCTGCCGCTGTCCAACATCCCCTTGGGGGCTTCGCTCCATTGCATCGAGCTTATGCCGGGGCGTGGCGCCCAGATGGCCCGGGGCGCGGGGACTTCAGCGCAGCTGATGGCAAAGGAAGGGAAATACGCTCACCTGCGTCTGCCTTCGGGCGAGGTGCGGCTGGTGGATATCTCCTGCCGCGCCACCATCGGTGTGGTGGGCAATGTCACCCACGAGAACCTCACCGGCGGCAAGGCGGGACGCAGCCGCTGGAAGGGAAAGCGGCCCAAGGTGCGCGGCACGGTGATGAATCCGGTCGATCATCCTCACGGCGGCGGCGAAGGCAAGGCGACCGCCGGGCGGCATCCGGTCACGCCCTGGGGCGTGCCGACCATCGGCTACCGGACGCGCAAGAAGGGCAAGCAGAGCAACCGTTACATCATCCGTTCCCGCAGAAAGGGACGATAGGAGCTGACTGATGAGCAGATCGATCAAAAAGGGACCTTTCGTCGAGGAGAAGCTGATGGCCAGGATCGAGGCCATGAACGAATCCGGCAGCAAGAAGATGGTGAAGACCTGGTCGCGGACATCGACGGTCTTCCCGGAAATGGTGGGGCATACCATCGCCGTCCACGACGGGCGGAAGCATGTGCCCATATTCATCACCGAGAGCATGGTGGGACACAAGCTGGGTGAGTTCGCCCCAACGCGGACCTTCCGCGGCCACGGACACCACACGGAGCGAAGCACCTCCGTCAAGTAAGGAACGGATTTGGCAGAGAAAGAGAAAAAAAAGAAGAAGAAGAAGAAAAGCGGCAAGGCTGCGGACAAGGCCGTCGAAGAGACAGCCGGGACCGTAAGGGCCACCGCCCGCTACGTTCGCGTGTCGGCGCGCAAGCTGAGACTGGTCGCTGACCTCACCCGAGGCAAGAAAGTCGAAGAGGCGCGGACGGTGCTGGCCTTTACGCCCAAGAAGGGCGCCGGGGTGGTGGGGAAAGTTATTGCTTCCGCGGTAGCCAACGCCGAGAATAATTTCGATATGGACGCTGATGACCTGTATATCAGCAGTATCTATGTGGACGAAGGGCCGACGCTGAAGCGCTGGCGGGCACGGGCCATGGGACGTGCCAGCCGCATCAACAAGCGTACCAGCCATATCACGGTGGAATTGACCCCGGGAAAGGAGGGATAGCATGGGACAGAAAGTACATCCGGGAGGAATGAGGCTAGGGATTATCCATGACTGGAAATCCCACTGGTACAGCGAGAAAGAGTTTGCTAATTTTTTAATCGAGGACCTGAAGATCCGCAAGCATATCCGCAACAAGTTGCGGCACGCGGCGCTATCCGACATCCACATCAAGAAGGATGCCCAGAAGATCACCGTGGACATCTATACCGCCAGGCCGGGCATCGTCATCGGCAAGAGTGGCGCCGAAGTGGATGCCATGCGCAAGGAGATACACGCCATGACCGGCAAGGCGGTCCAGGCCAACATCATCGAGGTGAAGCGTCCGGAGCTGGACGCCAACCTGGTAGCCCAGTCCATCGCCGAGCAGCTGGAAGGCCGGGTGGCCTTCCGCCGGGCGATGAAGCGGGCACTGACCTCGGCGATCAGGTCCGGCGCTGAGGGGATCAAAGTTGCCTGTGCCGGGCGCCTGGGAGGAGCGGAGATGGCGCGTACCGAGGGATATAGCGAAGGCCGGGTGCCGCTGCATACCTTAAGAGCCGATATCGATTACGGTTTCACCGAAGCGCGTACCACTTTCGGACGCATCGGCGTCAAGGTGTGGATCAACAAGGGCGAGATCATGCCTGCCGGCTACGCAGGCGACAGGAAGGCTGAGAGCCGGCTGGGCGAAGTGGATTCCAAGAGGCGCAAGCAGCAGTAAGGCGACAGTATGCTTCTACCCAAGAAAACAAAATATCGCAAACAGCACCGCGGCCGCATGCGGGGTAAGACCAAGGGCGGCGCCCGGGTGGCGTACGGCGAATTCGGTCTCAAGGCGATGGAGCCGGGCTGGATCACCAACCGCCAGATAGAAGCCGCCCGGGTCGCCATAACGCGCCATATCAAGCGCGGCGGCAAGGTCTGGATCAATATCTTTCCCCATAAGCCGGTGACGGAGAAGCCGGCGGAGACGAGAATGGGCGGCGGCAAGGGTTCGCCGGAGAACTGGGTGGCCGTGGTCAAGCCCGGTCGCGTCATGTTCGAACTGTCGGGAGTCCCGGAGCCGGTGGCGCGGGAAGCCATGAGGCTGGCGGCGCACAAGCTGCCGATAGAATGCAAATTCGTAACACGCGAGGGTGATTTCCTTGAAGGATAGTGAACTCATCGACATGACGGACGAAGAACTCGACGACAAGATGCGCGAGACGCGCAAGCAGCTGTTCAATCTCAGGTTCCAGCATGCCACCGGGCAGCTGGACAACCCGAGGAAGTTGCGGCAGGTGCGGCAGAACATCGCCAGGATCATGACGGTGCAGCACCAGCGGGAAATGGGTATCTCAGAGGCCGAGGGCTAGGAGGAAGCTGTGGCGCAGCAGGACAACGTAAAAAAGGCAAGCCGTAAACAGCGGCGGGGTCTGGTCGTCAGCGACGGCCGGGACAAGACCATCACCGTGCGCATCGATTCCACCAAGGCCCATCCGCGCTATGGCAAAATCATGCGCCGGTCCAGCAAGCTGTCCGTGCACGACGAGAAAAACGAGGCCAGTGTGGGCGATACGGTAGACATCATCGAGACCCGGCCGCTGTCCAAGACCAAGCGTTGGCGCTTGGCGGGGATAGTCGAAAAGGCCCGGTAAGGTAAAGAGAGATTGCATTGATACAGGTAGAGTCAAGATTAAAGGTAGCCGACAACACCGGCGCGCGGGAACTGCTCTGCATCAGGATCAAGGGCGGTTCGCGGCGGCGCTATGCCCGGGTGGGCGACACCATCGTGGGAACGGTGAAGGTCGCGGTGCCCGGCGGCTCGGTGAAGAAGGGGGAGGTGGTGGAAGCGGTCGTGGTACGCACGCGCAAGGAGTTCGGCCGCAAGGACGGCACCTTCATCGCCTTCGATGAGAACGCGGCGGTACTGATAGATCCGGCGATGAACCCGCGGGGCACGCGCATCTTCGGCCCCGTGGCCCGGGAACTGAGGGACAAGAACTTCATGAAGATCGTGTCCCTGGCACCAGAGGTACTCTAGGAGCGGGATTTGAACACAAACAAGATAAAAATCAGGAAAGGCGACACCGTCAAGGTGATCGCCGGCAAGGAGCGAGGCAAGACCGGCAAGATACTTCGTGTCGATCCGGTGAAGAACCGGGTGGTCATCGAGCGGCTCAACATGGTCAAATGCCACAAGCGGCCCAGCCCCCAGAATCCACAGGGGATGCTGGAACGCGAAGCCTCGGTCCATGCCTCCAACGTGATGTATTACTGTTCGCGTTGTGGCAAGGGCGTACGGCTGGGCATCAAGCGCGTCGACGATGACCGGCTTCGTATATGCAAACAGTGCGGCACCGAAATCGACTGAGCAGGATAGGAATAAGGATGGCAAGACTCAAGGAACGGTACGAAAAAGAGATAGTTTCCCAGCTCCAGGACGAGCTGGGGCTGAAGAACGCCATGCAGGTTCCCCGCTTAAGCAAGATCACGGTGAACATGGGTGTCGGCGAGGCCAAGGAGGACGCCAAGCAGATGGACGCCGCTGTCGAGGAACTGCAGGTGATTACCGGGCAGAAGCCCAAGGTCACCCGGGCGCGCAAATCCATCGCCAGTTTCAAGGTGCGCGAGGGCATGCCCGTGGGCTGCACCGTCACTTTGCGGGGCCGGAGGATGTACGAATTCCTCGACCGGCTGGTGTCCATAGCCCTGCCGCGCATCCGTGACTTCCGGGGTATCAGCCTCAAGTCCTTCGACGGCAGAGGCAATATGTCCCTGGGTATCCGGGAGCAGATCATCTTCCCGGAGATTGATTATGATTCCATCAGCCAGACCAGAGGCCTGGATATAGCTATCACGACCACTGCGAATACAGACGAAGAGGGGCAAGCGCTCATCAAGAAGCTGGGCATGCCCTTCAGGGAGCGTTAAGGAGTTTTTATGGCTAAGACATCACTACAGGTAAAGGCCAGCCGTAAGCCCAAGTATAAGACCAGGGGATATAACCGCTGTCGCCGTTGCGGCCGCCCCCGGGGCTATTTCCGCAAGTTCGGCATCTGCCGCATCTGCCTGCGCGAACTGGCGCACAGTGGCGTGATACCGGGCTTGACCAAGTCC
>CAJVWY010000030.1 GCA_913009925.1 uncultured bacterium | reverse complement strand
CCATGGCTTCCAGCAGCGCCGACTGTGTCCTGGGGCTGGTGCGGTTTATCTCGTCCGCGAGCACAATATTGGCGAACAGCGGGCCGGGAGACCAGTAGAATCGCTCGTTCCTGGGTGAATAGATGGAACTGCCGGTAATGTCCGACGGCAGCAGGTCGGGAGTGAACTGGATACGGGAATAGCTGGCATGGATGGACCTGGCGATGCATTTGGCCAAGGTGGTCTTGCCGACGCCGGGAATATCCTCCAGCAGGATGTGCCCGCGGCTGACCATGGCGGCCAGCACCATCTGTATCACATCATCCTTGCCGATGATGACCCGGCTGATATTCTTCTTGAGCAGGGTGAAGGTGCCGGCGAGCTCTTCCAGCTTCCCGGAATGGCCGGACGCGGCCGGACGCGCCGCCGTGACCTGCTCGCGGGCAAAGCCGGATAGTCGCTGTCTATCGTTCATGATAGGCCCAGGGAGAATACTGTCATGTCACCCTTGTGGTCCGCCTCGTGGTTCGCCTTAATGGGAGCATTGTTCAGCCCAAACGCTCCTTATCCCTTATCGACAGGGGGCGCGCCGGTATTTAATCGTCTGCGGCTCATGACCGGTACGTTTATCGGCATGGTCTCTTGGTATAAGATAAGCGGATTGATAGTAGCCGACCGAACGGAATCGATCCACAGGAGGCATGCTTGCTGCTGGAAAGGCGAATGGCGGAGAAGGTTATAGACTTGGCCCTGGAAAAGGGAGCGGATTTCGCGGAGGTTTACGCCGAACGGCGGGTGTCGATGACCCTGAGCCTGGAGGACGGCAAGCTGGAAAAGAGCTCCAGCGGGCTGGACCTCGGTGCCTCGGTAAGGGCGATAAAGGACCGCAGCACGTCTTTTGTCTCGACGGACAGCCTGGAAGAGGAGCCTTTGCTGGAAGCCGCCCGCCTGGCGGGCGAGGGGGCCGCTGACGGCGGCGGTCGTGCTCATGCCCTGGGTGGCGGGAAAGTGGCAGACAAACACTTCATCGAGGTTTCACCGGCATCGGTGGCCGCCGCCGCCAAAGTGGAACTGCTCAGTGCCGCTGACGGGGCGGCGCGCGCCGTGGGCACCGAGATAGTCCAGGCAATGATCGGTTATAACGACACCTGCAGCGAGGTGATGGTAGCTAGTTCCGAAGGGTGCTTCGTCACGGAAGAGAGGACGAGGGTGCGCCTGGTGGCGCGGATCGTCGCCGTCCGTGAGGGGCTGATGCAGACGGGATACGACAGCGTGGGGGCCCATAAGGGGATGGAGCTGTTTCAGGAACGGGACCCGGCGGCGGTCGGCGAGACGGCGGCCAAGAAAGCACGGACCATGCTGGATTCACGGCCCGCACCCAGCGGCAAGATGACCGTGGTCTTGCATCGCGGTTTCGGCGGTGTTCTGTTTCATGAAGCGTGCGGGCACGGGCTCGAGGCGGATGCCGTGGAGAAGGGAGCCAGCGTTTTCGCGGACAAGACCGGCGAGAAGGTCGCCTCAGAGCTGGTGACGCTGGTGGACGACGGCAGCATCGCCGGTGAGTGGGGTTCCAACGCAATAGATGACGAAGGTGTACCCACCGGACGCAATGTGCTTATCGAGGCCGGTTTCCTGCGAGGGTATATGTACGACCGTCTGCGGGCCCGCAACGCCGGGGTGGAGTCCACCGGCAACGGACGGCGCCAGTCCTTCCGGCATCCACCCATTCCCAGGATGACCAACACCTTCATCCTCGACGGTGAAAGCAGTGTCTCGGAGGTTTTCGCATCGACGGACAGTGGTTTCTTCGCCAAGACTCTCTCCGGGGGCCAGGTCGACCCGGCGACGGGGGACTTCGTTTTCGGTGTTTCCGAAGGCTACATGATCGAGGCCGGGCGGGTCACCTATCCGTTGCGGGGGGCGACCCTCATCGGCAACGGCCCTGCTGTACTGAAGAACGTGGACATGGTAGCGGACGATTTCGAGATGAACATCGGCGTATGCGGCAAGGATGGGCAAGGCGTGCCGGCCGGCAGTGGCCAGCCGACCCTGCGTATACTCGACCTTACCGTCGGCGGTACGGAGGTTTGAAGGCCGGTATGCTCGATATAGCCAAAAAGGCGCTGGAGTACGCTTCAGGCCGGGGCGTGGAGCAGGCCGAGGCCTATGTCTCACGCTCCCGTTCCACCAGCATCAAGATTTATCAGCGGAAAGTGGATGAACTGCTGAGCAACTCCGGCAGCGGCGCCGGCATAAGGGTCATCGCCGGCGGTTCGGCAGGCTATGCCTACACCTCGGACCTTTCCGACGAGGGTCTGGCCCGTGCGGCTGCCGAGGCGAGGGATAACGCTGCCGTCACCGCTCCTGACGAATTCACCGGCCTGCCGTCACCGGCGACGGAATTCGCCCGGATGAATCTGTATAACGATAAACTGCAACAGACACCCTTAGGGGAGAAGATAGAGTTGGCGAAATCGGTGGAGGCTGCCGCCCTGGAGTATGACCAGCGTGTGGCTCAGGTGGAGCAGGCAGCCTACAGCGAATCCCAGGCGGAGGTGGCTATCGCCAACACCTTGGGGTTCGCGCGCTCATATCGGGAGACCAGTTGCTACGCCTTCACCATGGCGATAGCTCTCCAGAACGGCGAGATGCAGACGGGCGTTTCCTTTACTACGGGACGGGAGCCCGGACAACTGGACGGCCGGGCTTGTGGTAGCGAGGCAGCCGCGAGGGCGGTATCGCTCCTGGGCGCCGCCCAGAGCGAAAGTATGACCTGTCCCGTGGTCATGGATCCCTTTGTGACTGCCGGCTTGATCGGGGTTATCGGCTTGGCGCTGACGGGGGAATCGGTACAGAAACAGCGTTCCCTGTTTGCTGGTCTGGAGGGCCGGCAGGTCGCAGGTACGGGTTTCACGCTGGTCGATGACGGCATTCACCCCGAAGGCCTCGCCTCGGCACCTTTCGATGGCGAAGGCGTGCCGACACAGCAGACGCCTCTGATAAAAAACGGTGCTTTGCAGGGATACCTATACGATACCTACTCGGCACGCAAGGATGGCTGTGCCTCCACCGGCAACGGCATCCGGGGCTCATACAGCGCCATACCCCACGTAGGGCCGACCAACCTGCGCGTCCAGGGCGGCAAGGGCTCCCAGGATGAAATCATCGCTTCGGTGGAGAAGGGCTTCTTCGTCAGCGAGGTCAGCGGAATCCATTCCGGCGCCAACGCCGTATCCGGGGATTTCTCGGTGGGGGCGGCCGGACATTTGATAGAAAGCGGAAGATTGACAGTCCCTGTTCGGGAAGTCACGATTGCCGGCGATATCCTGTCCATGTTGAAGGCGATAGAGGCCGTCGGTGACGACTGCCGCTGGATACCTTTCGGTGGCAGTATCCATGCTCCGACCGTGCTTGTGGGAAAGATGACGGTTAGCGGCAGATGATGGAAAAATAGCTGTTTTCCGCTTGTAATGGGCAATATCGTCTGATAGTGTGCAAACGCCAGCTTCTGAAACCCTTAATGATCAGGAGGTATAGAAGTGGGAAAATCCGAGTTTATAAGTGCCGTGGCCGACAAGGCGGACCT
Organism: uncultured bacterium; assembly: GCA_913009925.1. Classification (GTDB taxonomy): domain Bacteria; phylum Actinomycetota; class Thermoleophilia; order BMS3ABIN01; family BMS3ABIN01; genus BMS3ABIN01. The sequence goes on along the minus strand of CAJVWY010000030.1, from coordinate 6,287 downwards.
GAACAAGACACAGGCCGCTGCAGCAGTTGACGCGTTCATCGAGACCGTTACCGAGGCGCTGCAGAGAGGTGAGGATGTCCAGTTCACCGGGTTTGGCAAGTTCAGCGTCCAGCAGAGATCGGCGAGGACCGGTATCAACCCGCAGACCAAGGAAAAGATTCAGATAGCCGCCAGCACGGTGCCCAAATTCAGCGCCGGCAGCCAGCTCAAGAAGGCCGTCAAATAGGCAGGCCGTAAACCATAGCGTAATTACCGGGCCGCAGGCGATAATCTGCGGCCTGTTCTTTTTCCGGGCGGGATAACCGTCCGCCGGTGCAGGATAACCGGGGATGACGGCTAAAAAGTTACTTATGTCGTGCTTGTTCGTCGGGTCTCAGGGTCCGGGAAAGGGCATATTTGGCTTTTAACCAGGAAGCACTGGGAAAGAATCATCCTGACAGGTACGATCCGCCGCCGGTGGTGGGTTCAGCAACGCCTGTCGAGAGGCCCTTCCAGCTATCTGTCAGGAGGGCTGACTGGCGGCAGTTGGCGGTGGTGGAACTTCCCCTCCTGACCCTGCTGACCCTGCTGTTTGCCATTACCTTCCTGTTCACTCCCGGCCTGAAGATGTCCATCCTGGGGCTGGACATCCCGGATGTCGTACTCTGTCCCGTGCTGGCGCTTACCAGGGTACCATGCCTCATGTGCGGCATCACCCGCTCGTTCCTGTCCATGGGGGGCGGGGATATAACCGGCGCTTTCGTGTTTCATCCACTGGGCCCGGTTTTCTACATGATGCTGGTGGGTCTGTTCCTCGTTACTCTTTATTCTCTTGTGACCCGAAAGCAGTTGCGGGTCTCGTTTAGTCGCGGACTACGGCGAAACCTGATATGGGGCGGAACCGCGATCATCCTGGCAGCCTGGCTGGTGAAGGTGGTGATCTGGTACCAGGTGGGGCTTCTGTAGGCGGAGGTTGTTGTTAATGGGACGAATCCTGCAAAGGCGGGGGAAAGGAGGCGAATGATGGACAGCATGATGGCCCTTGACGTCGATTTGCGTCAAAGGGAGGCTACAGACTGGCAGACAACGTTTATCTCGGCTTTCCTGCTTTCAATCATCACCTGTGGCATCTACGGCATCTATATCCTGTATAAATTGATGGATCGTCGGCTGCAGCACTTCGAGCGCATGGTTTCGCTCCGGGAGCACCTGATAGAAGTGCTCAGGGAGAAGGCGGCGGCGACGGGCAAGACAGCCGAAGTGGAGGAGGACCTCTCGCAGCTGGAGGGGCTGCACCTGGAGGCTACCGCCCGGGACCGCGCCGGTGAGAAGTCACCGGTGCTATGGCTGGTGCTTACCATCGTCTTCAGCCTGGTCGTTTATTATATCTATTATTTTCTCAACGATGATTTCCGTGCGCATGAGGCCAATGAGCAACAGTTCATGGCCAAGGCCAGCGACATCATGACCACGCTGGGGATCGTCCAGCAACCTATCACTCCCAGCATGGTTGTGCCTGAGCGGAACTTCGTGAAGTACCTGCTGCTTACCGTATTCACCTGCGGCATCTACGGGATCTACTGGTGGTACACACTGATAACCGATCCGAATCTGCATTTCGATAACCATGCGACCTGGGAGACACAGCTGTCGACGGCGCTTTCCAGCAGCTGAGCGGGCACGGAGCTCAATCAATAAAGGAGGAGTTCTATGGAGGGAGCAATACCTCAGCCGGAAAAAACCAGCGGCATGGCCACCGCCGCCCTGGTGCTTTCCATCGTTGGCATTTTCTGTTGTGGCGTTGCTTCGATCGTCGGTCTGATTTTGGGAATCGTGGAGTTGGGCAGGATCAACCGGGGTGAATCATCGGAGAAGGGCAGGAGCTTCGCCAAGGCGGCCATCATTATCGGTGCTATAGCGGTAACCCTGGGAGTAATCGTGAACATCATCCTGGCTGTTACCGGAAACTGGTCGTTTTATATTACGACCTCCTGACTTGGCCGCCGTCAGAGGCTGCCCGACAGGTGAAGTGACGTTTTGATGAGGCGCGGCGGCCGGGCTTTCAGTCCCGGCCGCCGCGCCCAGCGCCTCGCAAGTGATGTGAGGTAATAAGACCAGGGAATGGCGGCTGACATGAACTGCACCTATCACCCGGACAAGGAGGCTGCCGGCGTCTGCAGCAGCTGCGGCAGGCCCTTCTGCCACACCTGCATGGTCGAATCGACCGGCAAGTCTTATTGCCGCCCCTGTGCAGTAACAACTATCGGGCGGGACCGGCAGAGCGCCAGCGACATGGCGGTGGGCGCGATCATCCTCTCCGCGGCCAGCATAGGTTTCTGCGGCCTGACGGCGATTCCCGGGATGATCCTCGGCTTTATCGAGCTGGGGAGAATCAAACGTGGTGAATCACCGGAGGCAGGCCGGGGAATGGCCAAGGCGGCGGCCATCATCGGGGTGGTCGTGACTGCTTTTATAGTGCTGGCGATCGTGCTCACCATCATCATGATCATCATAGCTATTGTTATCGCCATGCTGGCTGCGGAGTCATAGATGTCTGTATTTGTGCTAGAATCTCCCCGGTGAACGACGAGCTGCTGACAAGCTACCAGTTGGCCCCATCCATACTTTCCGCCGACTTCTCCCGGCTGGGGGAACAAGTGGCGATGGTGATGGAGGCGGGCGTCCGGGTCATCCATGTGGATGTGATGGACGGGCATTTCGTTCCCAACATCACCATCGGTCCGGTGGTCGCCCGAGCCATCAGTGGGCAGGTCCACGAGGCCGGCGGGGTACTGGACGTTCACCTGATGATAGAGAACCCGGAACGATACATCGACGCCTTCGCTGCCGCCGGCGCCGACTGGATAAATGTGCACGTCGAAGCCTGTGTGCACCTGAACATGACCCTTTCCCTGATTCACGCCGCTGGCTGCAGGGCCGGCGTCACGCTTAACCCGGCTACGCCGCTCTCCCACATGCAGGAAGTCCTCGGTGACATCGACTACGCCCTGATGATGACGGTGAACCCCGGCTTCAGCGGCCAGGATTTTATCCCCTCGGTAATCCCCAAAATCGAACGTGCGCGGCACCTGCTGCCCGATAGTACGGGTCTGCAGATAGACGGCGGCATCGGTCCTACGACTATCGAAGCCGCTCTGGACACCGGCGCCAACCTGTTCGTTGCCGGTTCCGCCGTCTTCGGCGCGCCGGACCCGGCGGCCGCAGCGAAAGAGCTGATGGCGTCCATGGCGGAACGGGGCTGATACAGGCCCCGCGACTTCACCGCGGGCTCCGGCTGGCAACGACTTTCTCCTTCTGTTATCATTTTTTTGCACGAATAAATCGAATAGCTGTTTTTCAGCGATGTCTTCAGGGCGGGGTGTAATTCCCCACCGGCGGTTATAGCCCGCGACCCTCTGCGGAGGCTGACCAGGTGAAATTCCCGGGCCGACAGTTAAAGTCTGGATGGGAGAAGATAGAGCTAGAGGTCGCCCTGGCCACAGGTGCGGCCGTATTTCTCTGTACCATCTCCCCTGTAGAATATCCTGAATTTTCGGCTGAAATTGTTGCCGGTGACAGGAAACCGGTACCCATTATGGCCACAGGACTCGATATCAGCCTAATGCAACGGGCGCTCAACCTGGCCGACAGGGCCAGGGGGATGACCAGTCCCAACCCCACCGTCGGCGCGGTCCTTGTCAGAGGCGGCGAGGTGATCGGCGAGGGTTACCATGAACGGGCCGGCGCCGATCACGCGGAAGTAGCCGCGTTAAAGTCGGTGGACGGTGACGCACGGGGCGCTACCGCCTACGTTACCCTGGAGCCGTGTTGCCACACGGGCCGGACAGGCCCCTGCACCGAGGCGCTCATCAAGGCGGGCGTCACCAAGGTGTTGGTGGCGGCCCTGGACCCTTCCGACAAGGTGGACGGCAAGGGGGTGGAGGCCCTTAAGCAGGCGGGCATAGAGGTGGAGGTACTAGAGGGTACGGTGGCCGCCAGGGCGCGCGCTCAGAACGAGGCTTTCCGCAAGTACGCGGTCACCGGCCTGCCGCTGGTGACCCTCAAGAGCGCCATGAGCCTGGACGGCAAGGTAGCCACCGCCAGCGGAGACTCACAATGGATATCCTGCGAAGAGAGCCGTAGCCAGGTCCATGCCCTGCGTGGCGAGGTGGACGCCATCGCCGTTGGCTCAGGCACCGCTCACATCGATGACCCCATGCTCACCTGCCGTCTGCCAGGCGCGCGGCGGCAGCCCCTGCGAGTCGTGTTCGACTCGGAAGCAAACCTTGATAGTGACAGCCGGCTGGTGCGTACGGCCGGTGAGTTCAAAACGCTGGTTTTCGTAACCGGCGCGGCCCCCGCGGAGAGGGTGGATGCCCTGCGCCAGGCAGGGGTGGAGGTCGCCCGGGTGCAGGCGCGGCAGGGGCGCGTGGATGTAAACGACGCTCTGAGCTTCCTCGGATCCAGGGAGCCTCCCGTGCTCAGTCTGCTGCTGGAGGGCGGGCCGACTCTGGCGTCTTCCTTTGTGACCGCCGGCGCCGTCGACAAGGTGATGACTTATATCGCGCCGATGATCATCGGCGGCGAGTCGGCCAGAACCCCGGTGGCGGGGGAAGGGTTCAACATGATCAACGAAGCGGTCGAGCTATACCGCATGACCCACGCCAGGGTCGGCGACGATGTCCTGATAACCGCCTATACGTCGAAAGATGAATGGTAAGGCTGTTTTTCGACCGGAAAGAGGGGGCTGAAGATGTTTACCGGCATAGTTGAAGAGATGGGAACTCTGGCAAGCCTGGAGATAAAGGCCGACAGCGGCATCATCACCATCGAGGCCGACAGGGTGCTTGAGGACGCCCAGGTGGGCGATTCCATCGCTGTCAACGGTGTATGCCTGACGGCCAGGGGGTTCGGCCGGGGTTCTTTCTCGGCCGACGTGATGCCCGAGACTATCAGGAAGACCAATCTAGGGAACCTCAAACGGGGTAGCCGTGTCAATCTGGAGCGCGCGCTGACACTTTCGGCGCGCCTGGGTGGCCACCTGATGCTGGGCCATGTGGACGCTACCGGCAAGGTGGTCAGGATACAGCCGGAGGGCAACGCTGTTCTTTTCACCATCACGGCACCGGACGAGATTAGCCGTTACCTGCTGGCGCAGGGGTCGGTGGGCGTCGACGGCATCAGTCTTACCGTCGCCCGCCTGGTTGAGGGCGGTTTCACCATCTCGCTTATCCCCCATACGCTTGAGGTGACCACTCTGGGGCAGAACGGTGTGGGATACGAGGTCAACCTGGAAGCGGACGTCGTGGGCAAATACGTGGAAAAGATCGTCGAGGGAGGGTTGCCCGGGGGTCAGGGGGAGGGGGGACTCACCCTGGAGAAGCTGGCGGAGGAAGGTTTTATCTAAGATAGACAAGGAAGTATCAACACCAACAGGCAGGAAGGAAAAATGTCAGAAAAGGAAATGGAAAAACAGAAAGAACAGGAAGAGGAAGATTCGCCATTCAGCACCATCGAAGAGGCCATAGAGGATATCCGTGCGGGCAAGATGGTGATCGTATGTGACGACGAGGATCGTGAGAACGAGGGCGACCTCACCATGGCGGCGCAGTTCGCCACGCCCGAGGCTATCAACTTCATGGCGACCCACGGCCGGGGGCTGATATGCCTGGCCATGACGCCGGAGAGGTGCGAAGAGTTGAACCTGCCCCAGATGGTGTACAAGAACGAGGCCACCTTCAGCACCGCTTTCACGGTGTCCATAGAGGCCCGTCATGGTGTCACCACCGGTATCTCGGCGGCGGACCGGGCCCATACCATCCAGGTAGCCATGAACCCCGATTCAGGGCCTGAGGACCTGGTGCAGCCGGGCCATGTATTCCCGCTCAGGGCCAAGCCGGGCGGCGTGCTGGAACGCACGGGACAGACCGAGGCCTCGGTGGACCTGGCGCGGCTGGCGGGGCTGGAGCCGGCCGGCGTGATCTGTGAGATCATGAACGATGACGGCACCATGGCCCGCGTACCTGACCTGACCCCCTATTGCAAGGGGCACGGGCTGAAGATGATAACGGTCGCCGATCTGATCAAATACCGGCGCAAGACAGAGAAGCTGGTGCGGCGGGTAGCCGAAGCCCGCATACCCACCAAGTTCGGTGATTTTCGTGCCTTCGGTTATGAGAGCCTGCTGGACGGTGAACAGCATGTGGCCCTGGTGAAGGGTGAAGTGGATGGTGCCGAGAACGTGCTGGTGCGGGTCCATTCGGAATGCCTGACCGGAGATGTCTTCGGCTCCATGCGCTGCGATTGTG
>CAJVWY010000029.1 GCA_913009925.1 uncultured bacterium | reverse complement strand
TCATAACACGAGGTTCTGCCGCTCGTGTTTTTTTTTTTAATGATACGGAAACCACCGAGATCTACACTCTTTCCCTACGCCACGCTCTTCCGATCTTGTCAACCGGCAACCCGCCCACATTGTGATGCGACTTGATCCGGGCCGCGTCGCGCGTACCGCTTTCGATGACATCGGAATAGAGGGTCCCCTGCACCAGGAAGCGGGTGTCTTTCAGCCGCCGCGCCTCCGCCTCGAAGATACGGATGAACTGCTCGCCGATTATCTTCCGTTTCTGCTCCGGCTCGGTGACGCCGGAAAGCAGCTTCAGGAACTTATCCTGCGCCCGCACATGGACCAGCGGTACCCGGAAGTGGTTCTCGAAGGCGTCGATCACCTGCTCCGCCTCATTCATCCTCAGCAGCCCGTGGTCCACGAAGATGCAGGTGAGGTTGTCGCCGACAGCCCGGTATACCAGCAGCGCCGCTGTCGAGGAATCGACGCCGCCGGAGAGGCCGCATATCACCTTGTGGTCGCCCACCTGCTCGCGGATGGCTGCTACCGATTCCTCGATTATGGAGACCACGGTCCAGGTGGGCGAGCAGTCACAGGCGTTGAACAGAAAATTCTTGAGGATATCCGTGCCGTGGGGGGTGTGCGCCACCTCAGGGTGGCACTGGATACCGAAGAGCCGCCGGTCGGGGTTTTCCATCACCGCCACCGGAGAGCTGTCGGTGGACCCGGTGGACTCGAAGCCGGCGGGTGGCTCGGTGACCGAGTCGCGGTGGCTCATCCAGCAGATCTGCCGTTCCGGCAGGTCGTCGAAAAGGATGCCCTCTCTGGAGAGCCGCAGCTCGGTCTTGCCGAACTCGCTGTTGCCGGTCTTGGCCACCGTGCCGCCCAGTGTATGTGTCATCAGCTGCATGCCGTAGCAGATACCGAGGACAGGGACGCCCAGCTCGAATATCCGGGGGTCGATGGACAGGGCGTCGTCGGCGTAAACGCTGGCGGGGCCGCCGGACAGGATCAGCCCCTTGGGCTTTCGGGCGGCTATCTCGCTGACCGGGGTATCGTAGGGGATCAACTCGGAATAAACCCGGCATTCACGAACCCGCCGGGCGATAAGCTGGCTGTACTGCGCGCCGAAATCTAGGACTAAGACTGTTTCCATGGGTGATTTATTATATCAGTAACCTCAAACCCTCATCGAGAGGCATGGGCTCCAGGCCGAGATCCTCTCTGACCGTGTCACTGGTGCACAGGCTCTCCGCCAGAAGCATCTTCAACTGGTCCGGTGTCAGCAGCGGCCGGGACATCAGGCGCTGGCTGAGTCGTGCCACGGGTTTCACCACGGCCAGGGGGATATGGGCCTTGAACCGCCTTTTACCCAGGACGCGACAGACGGTGTCGATAAGCTGGTTGAAGTCCATGACCTCGGGGCCGCAAACCTCGTATTCCCTGTTGACCGCCTTTTGGTTCTCCATGGCGCCGGCGAAACAGGCGGCGATGTCGAAGACGGAGACGGGCTGCAGGCGGTAACGGCCGTTGCCCAGTACCGGTATCACCGGCAGGGTGCTCACCTGTTTGAGCAGCATGTTGATGAAATCGCCGCCGGGGCCGTAGATGAGCGATGGGCGGAAGATGGTATAAGCCAGACCACTGGCGCGAACCGCTTCCTCGGCGGCCCATTTGGTGCGGAGATATTCCGTCTCCGCATCTGGCCCGGCGCCCAGGGCGCTCATGTGCAGGAAGCGATGGGCTCCGGTCACGGTGGCGGCGGCCAGGGCGTTCATGGTGCCCCTGACATGGATTTGCTCGAAGGTGGCTCCGCGGGGCTCGAAGATGATGCCCACCAGATGAATAAAGATATCGCAGCCTTTGGCGGCGGCGGCGATGGCGTCGGCGTTCATGATGTCACCGGCGGCAAGTTCCGCTCCCAGGCCGCGCAGGTAGCCAGCCTCCGGCTCACCGGCATCGCGCACCAGGCACCGGAGCCGGTAGCCTTCGGATGCCAGCCGGGACGCCAGGTTCTTGCCGACGAAACCGCCGGCGCCGGTAATGAATACCATTCCCTTGTTTATGCCTCCGGGCTGCATGAGGAGTTCACGGACTCCGTGTCTGCTGGTGTGGTCAACGTATATGGGTGATCAACGCTTATATTACACACTATATGTTATCAATGTCAGGGAGATGTTCGTGGCTGAAGCGTTACATGTACGGGCAGCCGGGATCTTTTCGTCTCCCGTATACTTGATAACATATTTGGAATAGACTAACTGTTATCAAGGCAACGGAATGAACGGAAAGACCATGAAGAAGATCTCGGCGACATTCCTGGTGGCTTTTCTTCTCTGCCTGGTGGCTGTCTGGCCGACCGCCGCCGCCAAGACCTCTGCCCCGTTTCCGCCCGGGACATGGCGGGGAAAGGGGATCTGGACCGGGGCCATCTCCAATGGCCAGATATCGGCCGTAGTGGCAAGACCCGGCATCATGAGCTTCGAGGTCCAGGTGGCGCCGGACGGCACCGTAACCGGCGGACAGTGGTCGCTGGACCCAACGGATGTCAATGTCGATGCGCCTTCTATCGGGGTCGCCACGGGAAACATAAGCGGCATGGGTGGTCTGGGGGGGACGGGGTCGAACATCACCATAAATGGCACCGATTACATCACGGTCGATATACCCAGCCTGGGCGTATCCGGCATTGAGGTGGACTTGCCCGCGAGTGGCAGCTTCTGGGCGACAACGGTTTCCTGCACCTTCGTCCAGGGCGACCTGGCCAATGTTGCCCGCGACGAGCAGAAGGCCGCCGGGTTTTCCACCAGCGTGGTCAGTCCCTTTACCGCCATACGTATTTCCGCGCCTGGTGAAAAAGGCAACGAATCCTGGGACGAAACATACGTGGCGCTGGTGGAGAAGATGATGAATGTCACCGGTAAGCCGAAGCCCACCGCGAAGGAGTTATCTGACCTGGTCAGTGAGATCGGGAAGTTCCAGGCCGGTCTGGTGAAGGCCGCTTCTTGCGCCGACGCACCCAAGAACCTGGAAAAGGGCAAACAGCCCTACACCTGGTTCGTTGAGAAGTTCACTGAGATGTTAAACAAGATCCTCGGTGACCCGTCAGGTTATACGGGCGCCGATATCTCCGAGATGCTGTTCGCGGCGGTCCAGACAGGAGCCGTGGGTTCGGCGGCGCCCGACCAGGAGGCGGCCCGGGTCCTGGAGGACCAGTTCAGGGAGGTTCTGACCCAGAAGCTTAACGAGGATATCGCCAATGGAAACAAGAACGACGCACTGCTGATTTACCTGGCGGCCAAACAGGCGGGCTACAAGGACCTGGCGGGCCAGGCGCATCAGTTCGCATTATGAGATTAAACATCAGACAGATAAGAACTTCTCTCCTGGTTGCCGGCATCCTGGCGGGTCTGGCGCTGCCGGTTTTTGCTTGCGGTTCGGCATCGGAAGGAGATGGCGGCAACGCGGTGGTGGAAACCATGGAAGCCGGATTACCGCAGATCGAACTGCTGGGTCCCAGAGCTGCGGGTGCAGGAGAAGTGCCTGCCTTTGAATGGAAATCAGTGACGGATGCTTCACTCTACCGCCTGGTTGTCAAAGACGCCGACGGCGAGGTCCTCTGGGCCTGGAGCGGAACCGGAACAAAAGTCAATCTCGGCGGTCTGCCGGATGAGCGGCCCGCGGATATCTCCGGACCGGTCGTCACACCTGGAAGCACCTGGAGTGTCGTGGCGTTCGGAGGCTCCGGCGAAGCCGTAGCCGTCAGCGATATCCGCGCGGTATCACCCTGACAGTCTACTCGGCGCTGTCCCTCTGTTTTTCTTCCTTCTTCGATACGCCGGCGTCGGTGAAGGTGGCCATCTCGCTGAGTATCCTGGCGCTCGCTTCGACCAGGTCTGCCGCCAGGGCGGCGCCGGTGCCCTCGCCCAGGCGCATATCCATGAACAGCATGGGTTTGAGACCCAGCTCATCGAGAATCAGCTTGTGCCCTGGTTCGACGCTCACATGCGAGGCGATCATGTAATCCTTGGCGGCGGGACATATGCTGGCGGCGATCAGCGCCGCGGCGCCGGAGATGAACCCGTCGATGACCACGGGGACACGGTTGGCGGCGGCGCCGATGATGACTCCCGCCAGCCCGCCTATCTCCAGGCCGCCGACTTTGGCCAGCACGTCCAGCCCGTCCTCCCGGTCCGGCAGGTTAGTCTCCAGGGCGCGCCGAATCACCTCACGTTTCACGTTGAGCCCGCCTTTGTCGATGCCTGTGCCCCGTCCCGTGGTCTGCTCTACGCCCACGCCTGAGAAAACGGTAAGTATGGCGCTGCTGGACGTGGTGTTGCCGATACCCATCTCGCCCGTTCCCAGCAGGTCGGCGCCGGCGGCGATCTCGTCTTCAGCGATCTCGATGCCGGCCTCGATGCTGGCGACGGCCTGTTCGCGGCTCATGGCGGGACCGTTAACCATGTTGTCAGTCCCCGGCTTGATCTTCCTGTCCAGCACCAGGGGATCGTCGATCTCCGCAGCCACACCCATGTCTACCACCCGCACCTCGGCGCCTGCGTGCCGCGCCAGTACGTTGATGCCGGCGCCGCCGGCGGCGAAATTGGCGACCATCTGGGGGGTGACCTCCTGCGGGAAAGCGCTCACGCCTTCGGCCACCACACCGTGATCGCCGGCCATGACGATGATGACCTTGCGGTTGATAGTGGGCAGCGGGTTCCCCTGTATCCCCGCCAGCCTGATAGACAGTTCTTCGAGCACGCCCAGGCTGCCCTGGGGCTTGGTAAGCTGGTCCTGCCTGTCGCCGGCCAGTTCCATGGCCTCCAGGTCGAGAGCCTTGACGTTGGCGATTGTTTCCTGAAGTTTGATCATCCGTTCTCCTTTATCCTGATTATGCCGGTGACCTGACTATGAGCGACCGCACCGGTCCGGCCGGCAACCTGTAATGGCCATTGTGAGCGCAGCCAGCGAGACCGCTGATTGCAGGAACAGGGAAGTCCTGTACTCGCGCGCCCCCGGGACCGGCAGCGAGTGGAAGCGGCGCGAATGTGTCGGAAAATAACGCCGCCGGCCACGGGCCGGGTCTGTCCAGGGCAGTACCTGCTCCACGTCGGGAAGCACTCCTCCCATGGCGCACCAGAAGGCGGTTGATCTCCAGCCGCAACTGCTGCCCACCAGGCCCAGCATCAGCAACACCATGAACCCCTCGGCCTTGTGGGCGGAGATATCCTTGTGCGGTACCAGGTCCAGCAGGGCATGGCCGGCGAGGCCGGCGGCAAAGGCAACGAGCGGACGTTTGAACAGGCGTCCCGCGGCCGCGTTGATTCCAGTGTGGGGGACCAGCATCACGGGAAGTTCCTCCGGGGGATAGTTGTGGTCCGGATAAGGCAACATTCTCAATTATTCGTTTATCAAATGCAAACCAGGCGCCCGCCTGCGCGGGCGAAGAATCCTTATCTCTTTGGGGCGCTTGGACGGCGGGATCCGTTCAGGCGCCCTGGTCTTCCACTCCCCAGATCTCCTCGTAAGCTATGCTGGAAGGGCAGAGCGGCTCGATAACGCAATCGCCGCAGCGGGGTTTGCCGGCCTTACAGGCGCGGCGCCCGTGGGTCACCAGATTGATGTGAAAGGCGAAGATGTCTTCCGGCGGTGTTATGGCCGTCAGTATCTTGTGGGCATCTTCACGGCTGGTGCCCTCGCCGATGAAGTCCAGACGCTGGGACAAACGGTAGACATGGGTATCCACCGGCATCACCGGCCGGCCCAGGGCGAACAGCAGCACGCAGGAGGCGGTCTTGACGCCGACGCCGTTGAATCCGGTCAGGTAAGCGATGGCCGCCTCATCATCCATCTCTCCCAGGAAGTCCATGTTCAGGTCGCCGTGTTCCCGGAGCAGGCGGTTGAGGGCGTCCTTGATGTAAGCCGACTTGGTGTCCGAGAGACCGCCGCAGCGGATAGCGGCGCCGATGCCGCTGCGCCGGGCAGCGGCTACTTCCACCCAGGTGGGATACTTCCGCCGCAGGGAGCGCAGCGCCCGCTCCGAGTTGGTATCCGACGTGTTCTGCGAAAGTATGGTATAGACCAGCTCCTCCACCGGTTCGTATCGGGGAGACCAGCGGGGCCGGAAGTACTTCTCATCCAGCAGCCTGATGATCACGGGGAGTCGCGCCGGGACTACTGCCAATTCCGCCAAGCTCCCTTCGCTTTCCGTTTACCCGGCTTCATCATCTCATGGCAGTGGCATCGGTATGCGCCGGCGCCCGGCGAACCGGACATAGTCGCTGTAGCCGGCGTCGCGGGCCAGACGGAGCAACTGGTCGAACTCCCGGCCCACCTGGGACGGCTTGTGCGAATCCGAGCCGAAAGTGATGGGGACGCCGTGTTCCCTCATTATCTTGAGTATCTCCAGGCTAGGATATATCTCGCCCACGGGTTTGCTCAGGCCCGAGGAGTTGAGCTCGATGGCCACGTCGCTTTTGGCCAGCGTTCCGGCGACCCGCCTGTACAGCCCCGCCAGGTCGCGCCGGGGACGATGACCGTATTTCTTGACCACATCCAGGTGGGTCATGATGTCGAACAGGCCGGTGCGGGCCGCCGTCATCACCAGCCCGAAGTACTCCTCGTAGACATCATCGATGTCCCTTTTTTCGAACTCAAACTTGAAGCGTGATTGATCGAAACCCCAGCCGCCCACGAAATGGACCGAACCGTAGATGTAATCGAACTCATAACGGGCCAGTACCGCGGCCACGTCCTCCAGGTGGTCATGGATGAAATCAGCCTCGATTCCCAGGCGCACCGGGTAGTCGGGGTTGGCCTGCTGCAGCCGCTGCACCTGCTCGATGTAGCGTGGCAGGTCGTTGTGGGACATGGCCAGGGTGGGATCATCTATATGAAACAGCGGCAGATGGTCGGCGAACCCCATCTCCGGCAGGCCCAGTTCCCGGGCCTCCTGCACGTATTCAGCCATGGTGCCGCCGGCGTGGCCGCAGAATGGCGTATGGATATGGTAATCGGGCAGTTGCCGGTGCAAATCTGCCTCCGTCTCTCCGGTTGGGCTGTATGGTGACTGGTTTAATCATAAACGAAACGGCCCCCGGCGCCATACCGGTTGTATTAGTAAAATCGATTATGTAGCATTAGACTTATCTAACTGAATGATTTCTATTTATCAATTTTGCCCTGGAGGCATCATGATAACTGAAGCGGTAGAGGAGTACCTGGAAGCTATCTACAAGATGTCATTGGAGGAAGGGCCGGTCATCGCCGCCCGCCTGGCGGAGCGTATGGATGTATCACCGCCCACGGCGGCCGATATGCTCCGCCGCCTGACGGAAGCAGGCTTCATCAAGGTTTCGCGCAAGAAAGGCGTACGTCTTACCGCCAAGGGCAGGGAGATGGCTGAGACCCTGGTACGGCGCCACCGGCTGTGGGAGCGTTTTCTCACCGATGTGCTCGGTTTCGACTGGGACCAGGTGCATGAGGAGGCCTGTAAACTGGAACACGCCATCAGCGATCAGGTGGAGGAGAAACTGGCAGCGATGCTGGGCGATCCCGAGACCTGCCCCCACGGTCATCCCATCCCTGGCAGCAAGGCGGCTCGCCAACCGTCCAGGGACAAGCCGCTGTCAGACCTGTGCGTAGGCGACGAGGCGGTCATCGCCAAGGTGGTCGAAGAGGAGCCCAAGCTGCTCCAGTACCTGGCCAGCCTGGGGCTGTTGCCCGACGCCCATATCAGTATCAAGGAGATAGCGCCCTTCAAGGGTCCGCTGCTGGTGCAGGTGGCCGGCGCCCAGTACGCTCTGGGTCAGGAAGTGGCGTCCAAGATAATGGTGAGGTCAGCTTAAATATTGGCTTTTTCCTGTCACAGCGCCCTGCATAAACTCCACGAGGAAACCGACTTCACCATCGCCCTGGCGGGCAATCCCAACGTGGGCAAATCCAGCGTCTTCAACAGCCTTACCGGTATGGGAGTCGATACGGCCAACTATCCCGGCATGACGGTGGAAGTGAATATGGCCACCACCACCCTGGATGACACCATTATCGGCATCATCGACCTGCCCGGCACCTACGCCCTGGGGACGGTATCCGAAGACCAGTGGGTGGCGCGGCAGGGGGTTCTGGACGGTCACCCCGACGTGGTGGTGATGGTCCTCGACGCCACCAAGCTGGCTCGCAACCTCTACATGCTCATCCAGTTCCTGGAACTGGGCTACCCTATGGTCGCTGCCCTCAATGTCGTCGATGTCGCCCGGCGCCAGGGGAGGAACGTCGATATCAAGGCCCTGTCCCGGCACCTGGGCATTCCCATCATACCCACGGTGGCCAACCGCGGCGAAGGACTGGAAGAACTGATGGAGATGGCGGTCGACGTAGCCCGGGCCCGGCAGAAACCGTCGCCCCAGGGGCTGGTTTACGGCCATGACATCGAGGTGCAGATAGCCCGCCTGACCAACGCCATCGCCTCGGCGGACCTGGAGGAACCTTATGGCCTTCCCGATCGGGCGCTGGCGATGCTGCTGCTGGAGGCGGACCCCGAGTTCCTGGAGATAACGGCTTCCATGCCCGGCTGGGGTCCGGTGCTGGAGCTGGCCGAGGAGCTGCGCGCTGACATCGAGCGGGAGCACGGCCAGCCGGCCTGCAGCCGCGTCGCCGCCGAACGCCACGCCCTGGCAGGAATGATCGCCGCGGAGGTGGAGACCGTTGAGGAGCCGGAGAAACCGCCGCTGGGCGAACGGTTGTGGCGTTATACCACCAGCCCGGTAACCGGCATACCTATCCTGTTCGCTGTGCTGGCGACCATCTTCGTGCTGATGTTTTTCATCGGTGACAACCTGGCGACCATCATGAGCCAGGCCTGGGTTACCTATGTCGAAACGCCCATCAGCAACGTTCTCTTCGCGCTGCTGGGGGAGAACGCTTTCTCGATGACACTGCTCTGGGTGGTGAAAGGGGTCGAGGCGGCTCTGACTATCGGCATACCCTACGTATTGACTTTTTATCTGATACTGGCTGTGCTTGAGGACAGCGGCTACCTCAATTCGGTCGCCTTCCTCACCGATGCCGTGATGCACCGTTTCGGTCTGCACGGCCGGGCCATCATCCCCATTATCGCCGGCGCCGGCTGCAACGTTCCCGCCATTATCGGCACCAGGGTGCTGACCACTACGCGGGAGCGGCTGCTGGCGGGCACCCTCATCGTACTGGTCCCCTGCAGCGCTCGCACCGCCGTCATCTTTGGGGCGGTGGCCTATTATGCCGGCTGGCAGTACGCCCTCTTGATATATGGTATATTACTGGTACTATGGGTGCTGGTGGGGTTGGGTCTGAACAGGATCATGCCAGGGACATCCACCGGCCTGGTAATGGAGATGTTCCCCTTTCGCAGGCCCCATCTCAAGACCATTCTCAGGAAGACCTGGTTCCGCTTCAGGGCATTCATCTACATGGCGGCGCCGATCCTGATCTTCGGCAGCGTCATCCTGGGAGCCCTGTACAACACGGGCCTGCTATGGGATCTGGCGACGCCCATGTCGCCGGTGGTCGAGGGCTGGATGGGACTGCCGGCGGTTGCCGGACTGACGCTGATCATGGGCATCCTGCGCAAGGAGCTGGCGCTGCAGCTGCTGGTGACGCTGGCCATTGTGGAATACGGGGCCGCGGCACGGGATAACCTGTTGCTGCTGATGACCAAACAGCAGCTGTTCGTCTTTGCGCTGGTGACAGCTATCTACATTCCCTGCGTCGCCACCATCGCCGCTCTGGGCCGGGAGATGGGCTGGAAGAAGTCCCTGGCCATCATGTCCTTCACCATCGCCCTGGCGGTGCTGGTGGGTGGTCTGGTCAACCAGTTCAGCCGGGCCGTGGGCTGGAGCTGACCGGTAAAGCAATATCCGGGACCTTCCGATACATCTTTATCAAGGCTGGCTCACTTCATCAAGGGGGAGGTGATCAAATTGGTCTATGAAGACAAGGTCAGGAAGATCGGAAGAGCACACGTCTGAACTCCAGTCACAT
>CAJVWY010000028.1 GCA_913009925.1 uncultured bacterium | reverse complement strand
AGTACGACGGGGCCAAGGACATTCGCCGGGCCACAATCGCCTGGCAGGGGGGCGAACCGACGCTGATGGGACTGGATTTCTTCCGCCGCTCCGTCGACCTGGCCCGCAAGTACCGGCGGGAGGGGATGGAGATACGGCACACCATCCAGACCAACGGCACCACGCTCAACGACGAATGGTGCAGCTTCTTCAAGGAGAACGGCTTCCTGGTGGGCATCAGCCTGGACGGACCACCGAAACTCCATAACAAGTACCGCCGGGACAAGCGTAGCAAACCGACCTTCGACAGGGTGATGGCCGGCCTGGAGCTGCTGAAGAAGCACAGAGTCGATTTTAATATCCTGGCCTCCGTCCACCGTGCCAACGCCGGCCGCCCCCTGGAGGTCTACCGCTTCTTCCGCGATGAGGTCGGCGCCGGGTTCATCCAGTTCACAGCTATCGTCGAACGCGATAGCGACAGGGGAACCCAGGGGGGTGGCAAGGTCACCAGAAGGTCAGTCAAGCCGGAGCAGTATGGTTCATTCCTCTGTGAGGTCTTTGACGAATGGGTACGACGCGACGTGGGCGGGGTATTCGTGCAGCTGTTCGACGCCGCCCTGGGCGTCTGGGCGGGAGCGACCGCGGGGCTCTGTATCTTCGCGCCCACCTGTGGCACCGCCCTGGCGCTGGAGCATAACGGCGACCTTTATTCCTGCGATCATTTCGTCGAACCCGGCTACCTGCTGGGGAACATCATGGAACGACCCATGGCCGATCTGGTGGCCTCGGAGAAGCAACGCCGGTTCGGCCACGACAAGCATGACAAGCTTCCCCGGTACTGCCTTTCCTGCAACGTGTTGTTCGCCTGCCGCGGTGGCTGCCCCAAGAACCGCTTCACTGAGGCACCGACCGGCGAGCGCCGTTTGAATTACCTATGCGCCGGATACAAATATTTTTTTCAGCATGTCGGCAAACCCATGGAAACAATGACGGGACTGTTGAAACAGAAACGGGCTCCGGCGGAGATAATGCCTGGGTACAAACAGACTGATATTTAACAAATCACAGCTACATTTTCTGCCCTGCAAAGGTAATATTGCATACCTACAGAGGAGGAACGATGGCGTCCAACGAAAATGTGGGCTTTACCCAGGGAGCGCGCCTGCTGCTGATCGTAGCGGCGATCATTATAGTCGCCCTGGGAATGCGCGCCGCCGCTGATATCATCAACACCATCGCCCTGGCGTTTATCATGTCCATCAGCATGACCCCCATCCTGAACTGGCTGATCAGGAAAGGTTTCCCGCGGGGGCTGGCGCTGCTGACAGTTACGGTATCAGTCGTGCTGGTGGTGCTGATATTGGTATTGATAGTTATCGTATCACTGCAGAATGTGATCAATACTCTGCCCACCTACCAGGACGAATTACAGGGGCTGCAGGACGATCTGGTTTCAACCCTGGGCAGTCACGGCGTTGATGTCGCCGATCTCAGGAACTCCCAGACTTTCAGTTCCGAAAACATCATCAACACCGGCATCACCGCCGCTTCAGTGGTGGTTGGTGTGTTGTCCTCATGGTTCTTCATGTTGTTGCTGGTGACCTACATGCTGATCGAAGCAATCGATTTCCCGGCCAAGATAGAGAAGACACTGAAGGCGGGCAGCGCCATGCCGGCGCGGCTCCTCAAGCTCAACAGGTCCCTCAGGTCATATATATTCATGACGGTTTGGCTGGGGGCGTTGAACGCGGTGATCATGACCATCATCATGCTGCTCCTCGGGGTGGACTTTGCCCTGCTGTGGGGGATTCTGGCCTTTATTATGAGTTTCATCCCCTATATCGGCTTCATCATCGCCATGGTGCCACCGGCAACCATGGCGCTTCTGGAGGGCGGTTGGGTCATGGCCTTGATTATCATCGTCTCATTCCTCATCGTCAACACCCTGACCGACAACGTGTTAAAGCCCCGGATAATGGGCGCCGGGCTGGACCTTTCCCCGGTGGTTATCATGCTCTCCCTGTTTTTCTGGGCCTGGGTTCTGGGACCGATGGGCGCCTTGCTGGCCGTACCCATGACCATTATCGTCAAGGAGCTGTTTCTGGATGCCGGCGAGGACACCAGGTGGATCGCCAATATCATGATGCCGCTGGACTCCATACCTGACACGGGTGACCCCGCGCCGGCGAAGCAGGAGAGAAGTGATGAAAACGCTTGATGGCGATGAAACTCCGCGGGCGGGAACCGGAGCTGAAGCGGACGGGACCGGAAACCGTCTGAAGTGGCGCCGATGGTCAGCGTTGGCACTGGTAGTGCTGGCGTCCCTGCTGCTGCCGGCGGCGCTGGCGGCAACCTGGCTCGACAACCAGATCAGGGACACGGACAGATATGTTGAAACGGTGGCGCCGCTAAGCCACAATGATGCCATCGCCGATGCTGTCTCCCGGTCGTTGACCGATTCCCTTTTCCAGCAGCTGGAAGTACAGCAGACGATAAAGGCTGCCCTGCCGGAGAAGGCGGGGTTCCTGGCCGGACCACTCACCAGCCGCCTGCAGGATTTCACCCGTGAGGCCACCCGCGACGTCATCGTCTCCGAGAGGTTCAACCAGGTGTGGGTGGAAGCCAACCGCGCCACCCATACCGCCGTGACCGGCCTGCTCTTTGGCGATGGCGATGCGCTGTCTTCGCAAAATGGTATGGTCACTCTGGATCTCAACCCGGTGGTCGACGATGTCAAAAGCAGGCTGGACGACGCCGGCCTGGATATCTTCGACAACACTTCTTCCAGCCACATCGATCTGGAATTCACGCTGGTACAGTCCCAGGCACTCGCCGACGTGCAGGGTTTTGTAAGCTTGCTGGGACGCCTGGCCTGGATGCTGCCGTTCATGGTACTGGCTTCCTGGGTCGCGGCGGTGTGGCTCTCCATCGACCGCCGCCGTACCGTGGCACAGCTGGGCGCCGGCGTCTCCCTGGCCATGGTGGCCCTCTCCCTGCTGCTGGTCATCGGGCGCGACTCGCTGGTCGACTCCATCACCACCGGCGGAGGCTCTGCCGGCGCCGCAGCGGCTTTCTACGACACCCTGTTGAGGTTACCGCGTTCTGTCAGCCGCTGGATCTTCATGGGCGGCATGCTGATTGCCGTTGCGGCATGGCTGTTATGGCCTTCGGACTCCGTGGCCCGCTCCCGCCGGGCCCTGCGCAGGTGGATAGACCAGCCGGCGGCAAACAGGACGCTGGAACCGGTACTGGCCTGGATCGCCGCCAACACGAAGCGCCTGCAACTGGCCGGCCTGTCCATAGCCCTGCTGGTATTCATCTGGTGGGATTGGCCCAGCATGGTGAGGGTGCTGACTCTGGCGCTGGTTACGGCTGCGTACCTGGCCCTGGTATGGCTGCTGGGAGGCATGGGTCGAAGATCCGCCTGAGGTTCCGCATTTTACCCGGCTCAGGGATAACTGTAGCCGTTACCACAATCGTCAGCGGCGGCTACGGCCAGGCTGGAACGGAAACTCATCACACCGGGAGGCACGATGTACTTCAGTATGAACGGCCCCGATGCACCGGCAGCGATATCGCCCACGCCGGCCGGCAGCGGCGTATGCAGGACAACGCCATTGCTTTCAATACTTCCCGTCACCTGTACCGCGAAAGCATCTCCGGCTCCCTGGTTGTCAAGGAGATAATCCACCGACAGGCGCCGGGTCTGGTAATCGGCGTTGTTGAACCAGTACGTTTGTGAGAAACTCAGCGCCAGCGCTGGTTTCCCTGGCACGCACGCTGCCACACCCGCCAGCGGCAGGTCATCCCGCCCGCCGGTGAAGATGTAGGGATCGTCCACAAAACCGTCGTTATCGCTGTCAGGCTGCGCCCAGTTGCTCCAGTAATTCCCGCCCACCGGCGCCGGCAGGTTGTACACGTTCCCGGTGCCACCCTGCACCGTTATCTGCGTGCCGTTGTCGATAAAACCATTGCCGAAAACCTGTGCATCGTTGGAGACGGACATCTTCAGGCCGGTATCGTTGTTCTCCAGGGAGTTGCCCTTGATGATATCGTCATTCGAGGAGAGCGTGTAGATGCCATAACCGAACTGCCTGATGGTAAGGTTCTTTATCGTCACCGCTCCGTGGATGGAGACGGCGCAACCGGCACCATAACCGCCGCCACCGGTCAGCGAATAGCCATTGCCGTCCAATGTCACACCGTCACTCATGATGACGATGCCGTTACCCCCGGAAAAGACAAGGTCGCTGGACAGTGTGCAAGTCAGCGAATACTGATCCCAGGAACCGATGGCGGTACAGTCGCCGCCGGTGGCGTTGTCGCGTATATATTTGGTGGATTCAGCAGACGCCGCCACGGACGCCATCAGGCTTAGAAGCACGGCCGTGACGACCAGCCCGACCGTCAGATGGATCTTTTTGCCTCCGAGATAATTCATATCAGCCCCCTCTTGCCCCGAGCAAGATCACATAAATACTACGAGGAAAAATGATACCACTACGCCGCCTAAACGAACAGATGCTCCAGCGCCTGCCGGAAATCATCCACGTAGATGAACTCCAGCGATTCCTGGACCTTGGGAGGCAGTTCCTGTATGTCCGGCTGGTTGGACTTGGGCAGGACCACCTTCTTTATCCCGGTACGCACCGCAGCCAGGCATTTCTCCCTGAGACCGCCTACCCGTAGCACCTTGCCGCGCAGGGTTATCTCCCCCGTGCAGGCGACCGCCGGACGCAGCGGCCTGCCGGAAAGCGCCGACAGCATGGATGCCGCCAGAGCCGTCCCCGCCGACGGACCGTCCTTGGGCATGGCTCCCTCGGGAATATGCAGCCTCAGATCCTTGCTGGCCATGGCCCACTCCCCCTGGCTGTCGAAAGCGGGCGCCCTTTCAGTGAACAGGTTTCGGAACGCCTGGTCGGACTCGGTGCGCGACAGCAGGTAGCCCCAGGCGGTGGAGGCGGACTCCTGCATGACATCTCCCAACTGCCCGGTCAGCACCAGTTCACCCTTGCCGCTGGCGACCATGGTCTCGATAGTTAGCACCTCCCCGCCGACGGAGGTATAGGCCAGGCCCAGGCTGGCCCCCACCAGCGGCCTGCGCTCCAGGCGCTCTTCGGAGAACGGCGCCGGGCCCAGATAGTCCTCCAACGCCGACGCGGCCACCCTTACGGGCAGCCGTACACCATCTTCCAGGTAGCGTCGCGCCACCTTGCGATATACCTTGCGCATGTTGCGCTCCAGCTCACGCACTCCCGATTCCCTGGTATAGAAACGGATGATCGCCCTGAGCGCCGCCGGGTTGAAGACAACATTGCTCTTCTTCAGTCCGGTCTCCGACGCAACCTTGGGAATGAGGTGCCGCTTGGCGATCTGCTCCTTCTCCTCGAAGGTATAGCCGGAGAGTTCTATGGTCTCCAGGCGATCATACAGTGTCGCCGGGATGCCTTCCTCGTAGTTGGCGGTGGTCAGGAAAAGGATCTTTGAAAGGTCGTAGTCCAACTCCAGGTAGTTGTCCCGGAACTCGTGGTTCTGCACCGGATCCAGCACCTCCATCAGCGCCGCCGCCGGGTTGCCGCGGAAATCCGAATCCATCTTGTCGATCTCGTCCAGCAGCACCACGGCGTTATCCACCTTGGCCTTGGAGATGACGTCGATGATACGTCCCGGCATGGCGCCTACATAGGTGCGCCGGTGGCCGCGTATCTCCGACTCGTCACGGACGCCGCCCAGGGAGATGCGCACGAAGGGACGCTGCAGCGCGTCAGCGATGGCTTTGGCTACCGAGCTCTTCCCCACTCCCGGCGGTCCCACGAAACACAACGTCGTATTGGGCTGGTCCCTGCCCAGCAGCTTGCCCACCGCCAGGAACTCCAGCACCCGTTCCTTGACCTTCTTGAGACCATAGTGGGTCTTCTCCAGATGCCGCGCCACTTCCGGCAGCTCATAGTCGGACTTGTCGGCCAGCTCGCCCCAGGGCAGCGAGAACACGTTATCCAGGTAATTGCGGATGACGGACACCTCGGCCGACATGGGCGAAGCTGCTTTAAGCTTGTTTATCTCCTTGGTCAGCGATTCCACCGTCGCCGGCGGCATCTGCTTCTCCTCCAGCAGGCGGTAGTACTCCTGGATGCTCTCGTCCTCGGTTTCAGGGGCGTTGCCCAGTTCGTCACGGATGACCTTGAGCTTCTCGTGCAGGAATATCTGACGCTGGGTGGTCTCGATCTTCTCCTGGACCTTCTCGTTCAGATCCCGCTCAATCTCAAGGACGGCGTTCTCCTCCGCCAGAATCTGCAGGATGGAGCCCAGACATTCCTCGGCATTGCTGATCTCCAGCAGCTCCTGCTTCTTGTCGAAGGGAATGAGCAGGTGAGCGGCTACGGCATCGGCCAACTCCCCCGGCTCGGTGACCGCGCCGACGATATGCCCGATCTCCTCGGGCATGCTGGGATTGGTGTCCACATAGCGGATGAACTCCCGGATGACTGCGCGCGACAGTGCTTCCGTCCGCTCCATGGCACAGTTCTTATCCGATGATTCCAGCGGCGTATAGCTAACCTGAAAATGAGGCGAGGTGGAAGTGAAACGGTTGATGCGCACCCGCTGCTGGCCCTCGATCAGGGCCTTGATGGTTCCATCGGGCAGCCGGTACAGCTGAACCACCGTAGCGATGGTGCCGACCCGCACGATATCTTCGATGTTGGGGTCCTCGACGCTGGGCTCCTTCTGGGTGGAGAGAATAATGGGCGTATTCTCAGCAAAGGCCCTCTCCAGCGCCTTGATGGACTTCTCACGGCCCACGAAGATGGGTGCGACCATACGGGGGAAGACTACAAGCTCTCGGGTTGGCAGCAGCGGTAATGTCTTTGCTGATTTAGGCTGACTCTTCGTCAATCTCCGGCAGGATTCTTTCCGCTTCCGTCACCAGCGTGGGGTCGACCTCGCGCTCGATGGTCTCCTTGGTGACAACGCATTTGCGTACATCGTTGCGTGACGGAAGCTCAAACATCACGTTTATCAGGGACTGCTCGATTATCGAGCGCAGTCCGCGCGCTCCAGTCTCCAGTTTGATCGCTTTTTCGGCGATGGCGTCCAGAGACTCCGGCGCGAAGACCAGCTCGATATTATCAAATCTGAAGAAGCGCTCGTACTGTTTGACCAGAGCGTTCTTCGGCGTGGTGAGTATGCTCACCAGATCCTTCCGGTTCAGGTTGTGGATGGCGCTGATAACCGGCAACCTCCCGATGAACTCGGGGATAAGGCCGTATTCCAGCAGGTCTTCCGGCATTACCTGGGCGAATATGCTGCCCACGTCCTTCTCCAGCTTGCTCTTTACCTCGGCGGCGAAGCCCATGCCCTTGTGGCCGATACGCTTCTCGATAAGCTTGTCCAGGTGCGCGAAAGCGCCGCCGCATATGAACAGGATATTGGTGGTGTCGATATTCAGGAACTCCTGGTGCGGATGCTTGCGGCCGCCCTGGGGCGGTACGCTGGCTACCGTTCCCTCCAGTATCTTCAAAAGCGCCTGCTGCACACCCTCGCCGGAGACATCCCGGGTAATGGAGGGGTTGTCGGCGCGGCGGGCGATCTTGTCGACCTCATCTATATAGATGATGCCGGTCTCCGCCTTCTTAACGTCGAAATCGGCCGCCTGTATCAGTTTGAGCAGGATGTTCTCCACATCCTCGCCCACGTAGCCCGCCTCGGTGAGGGCGGTGGCATCGGCGATGGCGAAGGGAACATTGAGGAAGCGGGCCAGGGTCTGTGCCAGAAGGGTCTTGCCGCAACCGGTGGGGCCCAGCAGCAGGATATTGGATTTCTGCAGCTCCACCTCGTTGTCGTCATCGTCGCACATATGCACCCGCTTGTAGTGGTTATAGACCGCTACGGAGAGGATGCGTTTGGCGTTCTCCTGACCGACGACATATTCGTTGAGCGCCCGGTAGATCTCATTGGGCTTGGGGAGGTCCTCCAGGTCCAGCGTGGTCGGCGCCGTCATCTCCTCATCGATGATCTCATTGCAGAGGTCGATGCACTCGTCACATATATAGACCCCCGGGCCGGCTATGAGCTTCTTCACCTGCCTCTGCGATTTCCCACAGAAGCTGCATAAGAGCTGTTCGTTACCGTCTGTCGGCCTTGCCATGGCTATTCTCCCTTTGATGTCGCCCGGTGTTCGATGACCTCATCAACAAGGCCGTATTCCTTTGCCTCCGCTGCCGTCATAAAGTAATCACGGTCAGTATCGGCGGATACTTTTTCCAGGGTTTGGCCGGTGTGGAGAGCCAGGATTTCATCGAGGCGCTGACGGAGGGAAAGGGCCTCTTTGGCATGGATCTCGATATCAGCCGCGGGGCCCTGAAAGCCGCCGGACAACTGGTGGATGAGGATCTTGGCATTGGGCAGCGCGTATCGTTTGCCCTCAGCGCCTCCCGCTAGAATCAAGGCTCCCATGCTCATCGCAATTCCCACGCAGGTCGTTACCACATCCGGCTTTATAAACTGCATTGTATCATAGATGGCCAGGCCCGCGTAGACCGAGCCGCCCGGTGAGTTGACATACAGGTTGATGTCCTTGTCCGGGTCGTCCGACTCCAGATGGAGCATCTGGGCCACGATCACATTGGCCACTTCCTCATTGATGCCGCTGCCGAGGAAGACGATCCTCTCGCTCAGAAGCCTGGAGTAAATATCGAAGGCCCGCTCGCCGCGGCTGGTCTGTTCGATAACCATGGGAATTAATGGCATTTGGTCTTGCACCCCGCTGTTAGAGGTTTGCTGTTGGCTTTGCGGTTTCCAGTGTTTTATGTCGCGTGATTCCATCATTCCGCTTCTTCGGGCTGGATAATCTTCTGCCCCTCCCCCGCTTCTCCTTCTTCCTCCTGTCCCGCCTTCTTGAGGATGGGGACGGCCTTGGCCACCAGGATATCTATGGCGCCCCGCCTGAGCAGATCTCGCCGCACCACCTGGTAATGTCCCGCGTCGCGTGCCCCTTCCAGCAGGGCGTCGGGGTCATATCCCATCTTGCCGGCCGTGTCACGGATCTCCTGTTCGATATCCTCTTCCGTAACCTCGATCCCCTCGATATCGGCGATGGTATCCAGCACCAGCTCCTGTTTCACGTACACCTCGGCCTGCTGGCTGAGGCGCTGGTTCAGGCTCTCCTCGTCCATGCCCGTCTGCTCCAGGTAATTCTCCATGGTGGCCCCCTGGGCCTGGAGCGTGCGTTCCAGCTCCTCCCTCATCTCCCGTACCTTGGATTTGATCATGGGCTCAGGTATCTCCACCTCGGCATCGCTTACGGCCTGATCCACCAGTTCTTGCCGGAAGGCTCTCTCGGCGTTCTCCTCGCGAGCGGCTCTCAGCCGCTTTTCGATGTCCTCCCGCAGCTCCTCGATCGTATCGAACTCGCTGGCCTCGGCGGCGAACTCGTCATCGGCCTCGGGAAGCACGCGCTCCTTGATCTCCTTCAGCTCCACCTCGAACTCCGCCTCGCGCCCGGCCAGACGCTCGGGCTGGTAATCATCGGGGAAGGTGAGCTTGAGCTTTCTGGTCTCCCCCTTCTTCATTCCTTCGATGCCCTCCTCGAAGCCGGGAATGAAGCTGCCGCCGCCCAGCTCCAGCATATGGTCCTTGCCGGCGCCGCCCTCCAGCGGTTCGCCGTCCAGGTACCCGGTGAAATCGATAAGGGCGAAGTCACCCTTCTCCAGCGTCTCCCGGTCAACGGCCTCCAGCTTGGACACGCTGAGTTGCAGGCGCTCAATCTGTTCCTCCACCTCGCCCGGGTCCACATCGACCACCATCTTCTCCACTTCCAGGCCGGTGTACTTTCCCAGCTTGGGCCGCGGCGGCAACTGCACCGTGGCCTTGAAGCTGAAAGGCTGGTCCTCCTCCTCGATGGCCTCGAAATCCAGCTCCGGCTGGTCGATGGGCTTCACATCCGCCTCGAGGACCGCCGCTTCGTACCATTCCGGCAGAGCATCGGTCAGTGCCTGGGCCAGTACGGTCTGTTTGCCGACGTTGGAGATGATCACCGGGCGGGGCACCTTCC
>CAJVWY010000027.1 GCA_913009925.1 uncultured bacterium | reverse complement strand
GCGTGCGCCCCCCCCGCGGTACGCCACCCCCTGGTACGCGTGTGCGACGCCTGCGCCGCCGCCGGCGCTGGGCGCCGGTGCGGGGCCATAGGTGCCACCACCACCACCACCACCGCCGCCTCCGCCGCCGCCGCTGTCATTGCTGACATCAACCTGTGCCTGCAAAGCAGCCTCGTTGGCTGCGGCCTGTTCGGCCTGCAGCTGTGAGATGTCCGCCTCGATGCTGTCAAGAGCCGAGTTCCTCTCGGCAATACCCGACTCAATGGCCGCCTGTTCCACAGACAGCTGCGCCACCAGTTCTTCCTGCGAGCTCTGGTCTTCCGCCAGTTGCGCCCTGGCATCCTCGACCTGAGACTTGAGCATCTTCACCTGCTCGACATCGTTGCGATCCTGCTCGCTCACCTTGGTAAGCATGTCGTAGGTGGTAAGAAATTCTGAGAGGTCGCTGGTGTCCATCAACACATCCAGCATCTCGACTGAACCGTTCTTGTAGATCTTCTCGACGCGATCGTCCAGACGCGACTGTGTCTCGTCCAGAGTCACTATCGCCTCCTGCAGCTTGGCCTCGTTCTCGGCGATACTCTCCTCTATCTGGCTGAGCTGGTAGTTAGCATAGTTGTAGCTCTCCACTTTGGCTTCCAGCTCGCTGTTCATCCCTGCTATCTCGCTGCGCACAGAGTCAGCCTCTGACTGCCTGGCAGCTAAATCTCCCGCAGGCTCAGCCCCGGCATGGCTTACCGAGATGGTAAGAGCGATGAGGCTGATGAGTGGGATACAGAGAAAGAAGACTACCGCAAGGTGTCTTCTGGAGTTGACTGATATTGAGGAATCGGAGCGAGAGTGGGTTCCGCTTGATCCTGATAACAACTTTAACTTAAACCTGATTGATCTTCGCCTCCTTTTGAACGCGTCGGCGTCGCCAGTTGGCTATCGCTTTCATTGCAAACTTGCAGGAGCGTAGCAAAGGGTATTTGCTAATTCAACTCTATATGGAACAAAAGCAGCTTCTTAACAATAAAATCCCGCAAATTGCGTTAATTTCCGGGCCAAAGAATCCTTTTTTATGCAAAATATTCCTTCAGACCTTGAAAAATAGCCTCCGCTTCGAGCCCTATCAGCTCCCCATCGGCCAGCTTTTCGCCCATGCCGCCGGCGGTGATGAACAGCGGTTCCACCATGACCGCGGTCATCTCCGTCTCCCTGAGAACGGCATAGTTCCGTCCCATCACCGGGATCAGCGGCAGCCCCAACCGCCCGGAGATACGATCGACGATGTGTTCGGCCAGTACGCGGCCTGCCTCGGAATAGTAACCTTGGCGGCAGAAGTAATAGGCCGCCACCCCCTGGGCCTTGGGATTCTCGTGGCTGTTGTGATGGATGCTCAGGAAGATGTCGGCTCCGGCATGATTGGCTGCCGCCGGCCGTTCATACAACGACACCCGCTGATCCATATCGCGCGTCATCGTCACGGTAGCGCCGGCGGCGGCCAGCATCCTTGCCAGCTTCTTCCCCAGTTCCAGATTGATGTCCTTCTCCCGCAGGCCATCAGCCGTACATGCTCCTTGGTCTTTACCGCCATGCCCCGGATCGATGGCGATGGTCAATTCTGAAAGTTCGCGGCCGCTGGCGTAGCCACCGTTACGATCCGGTATCTTGGCCTCCGAGTTATGAGGCTCCCCGTCCTTGGTCACCTTGGCCATCACCTTGATAACCGAATCATCCACCATGCCGTCCATCACCAGTCCGGCGTTCTTCTGGAAATCCAGGACCGCCCCTTCCGTCTTCGCCCCGAAGATGCCATCCTCCGGACCGGCATTGAAGCCCAGGCAGTTGAGTGAGCGCTGAAGCGTCAGAACATCAGCGCCCCGGAACGGCGGGATGCGCAGGTAAAGCAGGCGCTCTCCCGGCTCGTAACGCGATTCCACCAGCTCACACCAGGTATTTTCTCCGATGATGCCATCGACGATCAATCCACTGTTCTGCTGGAAAAGCTTTATCGCCGCCTCGGTATCACGGCCGAAAAGGCCGTCGACGCCGTCGATGCCGACATTGTAGTCAAGCGACTTCAACCGGGACTGTACATCCAGCACTTCCTTGCCTCTGTCGCCGCATTTAAGTGTTTTCATGTTTCACAGGTTAGTCTCTGAAGTCTCGCGGTTCAAGCCGAAACCCATCCAGGGGATCGCCATGCCCTTTCCCGGTCTGATGCTGCCCCGAAGGGCGGCTTCGGTAAGCTTCTTCGCCTTTCTTACAGAAGCGCCCGTGCTTTCTCCCAGCGCCATGTATGCCGCTATGGCTGCCGAAAAAAGACAGCCGGTGCCGTGATACGCCCTCTCCCCCCCTATCCTTTTTCCCTCGAGAAAGGTCGATTCCTCCGCCGTTACCAGCAGATCGGTGGGAGCCCCGGGCCAGTGGCCGCCGGTTATACATACACCCGCCGCGCCCAGTTTCCTCATGACCTGCGCTGCCGCCATCGCGCTTTCCCGGTCAACGACCTCTATACCCGACAGCAGTCCGGCCTCGCCCAGGTTGGGTGTAACCAGCTCACAGCATCCCAGCAGCGTCTCCCTGAGTGCCCCGGCTGTTCCCTCATCCGCCAGACCGGCACCACTGCTGCTTACGATTACCGGATCGACCACCAGACGTCCCAGGCGCCCCTCGATGGCGAAGGCGGCCACGGTGCCCACGGCCGCTTCGCTGGCCAGCATCCCTGTTTTCGCCGCGGCGGGCGGGATATCGGTAATCAGGGTCTCAATCTGGGTTGTAACCGTGTCGCCTTCCAGAGGATATACCCCCGTGATTTCCGCGGTATTCTGCGCCGTCACCGCGGTAACGACCGCCATACCATAAAGGCCAAGGGCGTTAAAAACGCGTATGTCGGCAAGTATGCCAGCTCCCGCGGCAGGATCGAACCCGGCGATGGACAGTACAGGAACGGGTTCCATCTCAGCCGTCCGTACGGAAGTGGTCGTAGCCCTTGAGCGGCATTTCCGTACAGGCCCCGGAGCCGTCCACCAGTACCGTGCCGGTGTCCGCCCCGGTAATCCTGCCGATGCGGGTGAGCGGCACACCCAGTTCGCGTGAGAGGCTTGCCACCTGGCCGGTCAGCGTCTCACTGACGGTGAATAGCAGCTCGTAGTCTTCGCCCCCGCCAAGCGCCAGATCCCATGGCAGCCATCCCCACTGGCCGCAGGCTTGCTCCAGTTCCGCCGAAACCGGCAGTTCTTCCAGCCGGACCTCGGCACCGACGCCGCTATCCCTGCATATATGCCGGAGGTCGACGGCTATGCCATCGCTGATATCGATGCCGGCACCCACCCCCAGGGCGGCTAGTGACCTTCCCACATCCAGGCGCGGCCGGGGCGCGATAAACGCCTCACGTAGCCCGGGGAAATCCTCACTTCTCCCGGCTTCGATGAGTCTCATACCGGCGGCGGCGC
The DNA here is from genome assembly GCA_913009925.1 of uncultured bacterium. GTDB lineage: Bacteria > Actinomycetota > Thermoleophilia > BMS3ABIN01 > BMS3ABIN01 > BMS3ABIN01. Next base: position 6,612 of record CAJVWY010000027.1, on the reverse strand, counting down.
TGCCGGGAAAACCGCTGACATATAAAGAGTCGCCCTTGCTTGCCCCGGAACGGAGCATGGCTCCTCCCTGGGGAACGGTCCCGCCCGCGGTCACGCTCACCATCAGTCCCTTGTCGGCCCTGCAGGTATCACCGCCGGCTACCGGCATGTCCACTTCCCTCGCCATTGCGGAAAAACCCCTGCAAAGATCGGTCACATATTCTACTTCCGTATCCAGAGGAAGGGCCAGCGACAGGAGGACGCAACCGGGCCGGGCGCCCATGGCCGCCAGATCGCTCAGGTTCACCGCCAGGCTCTTCCGGCCCAACTCCCCGGGCGTCAGCCAGGATCTCTGGAAATGCACACCCTCCAGCATGAGGTCCGTGGTCCAGACCTGCTGTTTTCCGGGGGGGCAATCAAACACAGCGGCGTCATCACCAATGGGTACGGGTATCCGGGACGCCGTATCCGCGAAGATGGCGCGTATCTGTTCCAGCAATCCTTCTTCACCGAGATCGCTGACTAGCAACCTGATATCTCTCCGGCTTTCACACCCAGGTGGTCAGAAACTATCTTCATGGCACAAAGCTCGCCGCACATGCTGCAGCCCTCTACACCCTCACTCTGCCGTTCCCGGTAGATGGCACGCGCCATCTCCGGATCCACGGCCAGGTTTATCTGCTCCTCCCAGTCCAGCGATTTGCGCGCCATCGCCATCTGCCGGTCCCAATCAGCGGCTCCGGAGATGCCCTTGGCCACATCCGCCGCATGAGCTGCTATCCGCGAAGCTATCACACCCTCCCGCACATCGGCCGCCTGGGGCAGGCCCAGATGCTCGGCGGACGTGACATAACACAGGAAGTCGGCGCCGGCAGCACCCGCTACCGCACCGCCGATCGCTGCCGTGATATGATCGTATCCCGGCGCCACGTCGGTCACCAACGGCCCCAGGACATAAAAGGGCGCGTCCCCGGTAAGCTCTTTGGCCAGCCGCACGTTGGTTTCGATATCCTGTAGCGGTACGTGTCCGGGCCCCTCGATCATCACTTGGACACCGGCCTCCTGCGCCCGGCGCGCCAGCCTTCCCAGGGTCATCAACTCATGTATCTGGGCCCGGTCGGTGGCGTCAGCGATGCAGCCCGGCCGGAGCCCGTCGCCCAGGCTTAGCGTGACATCCCTTTCCAGCAGAATCTCCAGCAGCAGATCGAAATCCTCGTATAATGGATTCTCGCAGTCGCGGTGCAGCATCATGGCGATCATGAAGGCGCCGCCACGGCTGACCACGTCCATCAGGCGGCCTTCCGCCTGAAGCTCATCCAGCGCGGCGCGGGTAAGCCCGGCGTGGATAGTCATGAAATCGACGCCTTCAGCTGCATGCTGTTTCACGACGTTAAACAGGCTGGTCCGGTCCAGGTCGATCACACTTCCTTCGCTCTCCCTGGCTGCCGCCGCGGCCTCATAAACAGGTACAGTGCCGAAGGGGATATCGCAGGCGGCCATCAGCATCCCGCGCATGGAGACCAGGTCGCCGGCACTGGAGAGATCCATAACGGCGTCGGCCCCGGCGGCCACAGCCGCCTCCAGCTTCATCTTCTCGTTACCGGCGTCGACCGCCTCGCTGGAGGAACCGATATTGGCGTTGACCTTGGTGCGCAAACCCCTGCCTATGGCGGTAGCGCGGACCTCGCGGTCCGATATCGCAGCAGGGATCACTGCGGTTCCCTCCAGGACCTGTTCCGCCAGGGTATCGGCGGTCATACCCTCCGTGGCGGCGGCAGCCGTCACCGCTGCTGGCATCGTCCCTTCCCTGAGCATTGTCATAATGGCCTTTGAAGTCATTCCGTCCCGATCCCTCAACCTCCGTGTCTCTTGCGAGCTTTATCAAGTTTCCCGCGCAATTCCGCGGTGGCCGCGACCATGTCGTCGGCCATGGCAACCGCTGAGATGACGGCTACCCCGTCCGCGCCTGCTTCGATACACTCGCCCAGGTTGTCCTTGTTGATCCCGCCTATAGCCAGCACCGGGATATTGACCACCGCCTTGATCTTGGCGATAACGCCGGGCCCGGTCACGGCCTTCTCGACGCGCTTGGTATCGGTAGGATAGACGGGTCCCAAGGCGATGTAATCGGCGCCCGCCTTTTCGATATTGATGGCCTCCGCAGGCTTGCCGTTCGTTGACCTGCCCAGCAATACGTCTGAACCCAGCATGCGCCGCGCCGAGGACAGGGAGATATCGTCGGGCCCGGTATGCAGCCCCTCCGCCTTGCTGGCCATGGCGATTCCCACATGATCGTTGATAAACAGGGGGACCCCGGCCTCCCGGGCGATGCCGCCGATAGCGTTGGCGATCTTCAGGGCCTGGCCCATGCTGCGTCGTTTGATTCGCAACTGGATCGCCGTGGCACCGCCCTCGATGGCGGCGGCTGCGACGTCAAAATGGTCACGCCCCATAGCGGGGATCGATGCAGTTATCACATACAGGCCCAGATCCATCCACACACCGCCTCTCATTCGCAGAGAATACCCTTGTGCTTTGCACAAAAATCATCGCCCCCGCCCGTTTGCGCCCGTAGAAGCTCGCGTTGCCAATGGGCGTTGAACAGACGGCAATCCGGCTCCTCACAAAAAGCTTCACCGGTTAGCCTGTACGCCACCGGCTGCATGGCATATCCTTTCGCCGCCTCTGTCATCCTCTCATCGTCATGCTTCAGACAGTCATCGTCAAACGAACGGGCCAGCTCCATCTTTCTCTCCTCCGCCAACCCCATAGCCTCGGCGCTGCGCCTCGCCAGATAAAAGCCGGGAGACCGGGCCGGCGCCTCCACCATGCCGCTGAGCGATACGATAGAGGGTGACCCCAGGAGCACCGATCTGGCGTGGTATCGCCTGTCCACTTCATCCCAGGTCCCTATAAGCTGGTTGGTGAATACGATGTGCACATGCCCCAAACCTGTCTCACCACGGTCCAGCAACCGCCGATAGATGTCGCTGAGCAGATACGCGTCATACAGGATGCCGAACACGGTTTTGCCCGTATCCGCCAGCCGCCGCCGCTCATAGTCCACCTCACCGGGAAGCGGCGACTGTCCCGCCGGCACCGGTGAATCCATCCCCTTCACCTTAGCCTTGGCCAGCATCATGGCCAGCTGCGACAGCAATCCGTGGTCCGCTTCTCCCGGCGCGGCGAAGCCGCGCCGGACCGCCTCTTCCAGGAGCGGCCCTCGCAGTCTGACCACCGCCCCCGGCGTGCACCTGCGCACAAACCCGGCGATCTCTTCGAAATCGACCATACCGCATCTCGGCTCGCTGTAGATGTAGACGTTTGAAACAGGGACCATCTCCGTTCCCGTCGTCCGCGCCGGCTCCTATTTGGCGGCGCTCATCTCCGGCAACTTGGAGATCACAACCTCCGCCGCCTTCTTCCCTGAAAGCAACATGGAACCGAAGGTCGGCCCCATGCGCGGCAGGCCGTAGGTCGTGGATACGGACATGCCGGTAACTACGAGGCCGGGCATAAACTCCCCGGTGTGCTCCAGGATAAGCTCCTCGGAACGCTCCACCCACATGGCGCCGAAACCAACTGTTTCAGCAATTCCCCGTTCTTCCAGTTTGGAAACCACGCAGGCGTCATGCCCGGTGGCATCCATCACCATCTTGGACTCGATGGCCACCGGATCCACACAGGTTATCTCCCGCGGCAGCGAAGCTATGGGAGTCCAGTTGATCACAACCCCGGCCACCCGGTTGCCCTCCCGCAGTACCACGTCTTCAAATATCGTCATGTTGGCGAACTTGACGCCGGCGTCACAGGCAGCGGCGATAAGCTTCGAACATGCATGCGGTCCATCGGCTACGAACAGCCCCGGCTTTGCTTCCTCGTGGGGGATCTCCAGTTCGTCAAGCACCTCCTGCGCCGGCGCACGCAGCGTCACCTTATTCATCAGGTAACCGCCTATCCAGAAACCGCCGCCGATATAGTTGTTCCTCTCGACGATAAGCGTTTTAATTCCGTTCTCAGCCAGTATCTTCCCCGCCATCAGGCCGCTGGGACCACCGCCGACAATGATGACGTCGCTCTCGGCGTATTCATCGAACTGCTTGAGGAAGCTGCCGACTATCGCTCTTGTCACATCTTTTTCGTCAATCGGCTCGAAAACTGCCATGTCGCCTTCCTTTCCTTGTTTCCGTGACCTGTCCAGCCAGCAACAGAAAAGCCGCACCGACGCCGGTACGGCTCTCACACCAAAAGAGACATCCCTGCGCTGGCATTATCCAGATCAGGTTCGTGGGGTCAGTGACAAATCACTTTCTCAGCCGCTTATTGCAGCTCCCCCGTTATTTTACGGATGCATTATATCATATGGACGCTTCCGGGCTATGGCCAAGAATCTGAACGCAAACCCTCAGGCGGCATCTTGCCCTACCGATGAAAGGCCCTGGCCCGTATCCTTTACGACAGATACGGCCACCCCCGCTTCCAAAGTATTTGATTCGCCCTGCTGGAGCATGGAACTGGAAGAGACTTGCCTCAACTGCGCAAAGGTAGTCACCTCCCCGAGGTCTTCACCACAGATCTCGCATACCCCCCATTTGTTTACCGATCCCGCTGACAAACATTTATCGCAGTCCTGCATTTTCATTGGTTTCGCCTCCATCCCTGCAGTCTGCCTTTCCTGACCCGGATCCTCCATGCATCTCGAGGATCCTCATCAAATCATCAAAGCTTTAACTTCACTGCATTATGATTACCCTGAATCAGGGCATATCAAACTTTTCAGCCGGTTTGAACCGTTGGCTAGCCGCCCTATCCCTTTATCCGGCCCGGGGGATATTGGGTAGCGGACAAATGGACAGCTTGTCCCTGGAACACATGAAGGCGTCGACGATATCCGGGTCGAACTGACTGCCGCTATTGGATATCAGCTGTTGGCATGCCTTCTCCTGTGGCAGGGAGTCCCGGTAGGGACGGTCGGATATCATGGCGTCGAACGCATCCGCTACCGCCAACAGCCTGGCTCCTATAGGTATGGCCAGAGCCGAGAGACCGTCCGGATATCCGCCACCGCCAAATCGCTCATGGTGGTGCCGCACATAGGAGAGGACTTCAGGATCTCTTACCAGGTTCCTCAGGATATCCTCGCCCAGCTCGCTGTGTATCTTCACCTGTGCGAACTCCTCATCTGTCAGCCTGCCCGGTTTGTTCAGCACCCTCTCCGGCACACCTATCTTGCCTATATCGTGTACCGTGCCCGCCAGTCTGACCTTTTCGATCTCTTCCTCGGTCATGCCTATCGCCTCGGAGATCATCACGGCGATGATGGTCACCCGCTCCGAATGTCCATGGGTATAGGCATCTTTAGCCTCCAGGGCATCCGCCAGGGCCATGATCGCACCCATGAAGGTATCGCGCAGCTTTTCCGTCTGACTCTTCACCTTCTGCTCCAAATGATCCCGGTACTCACGATTGGCAATCTCCAGGCTCTGTTTATCCAGAACCCTCCTGACACTGATACATACCTCTTCCAGATTGAATGGTTTGGTCAAATAATCATAGGCACCCATCTTGAGCGTGTTGACCGCCGTCTCCGTATCGGACACGGCGGTGACCATCATCACCGCGATGTCCGGATAGTTCCCGGTCACGGCCTCCAGCAGGTCTATACCTGTCTTTTCCGGCATGAGGATATCCGACAAAACCAGGTTGAACTGCTCCTGCTGCAACGCCAGCAACGCCTCATCGACCATGGAAGCGACAACACATTCGTAACCGGCCTCTACCAGCGCGCGGTTCAGTACATCGCGTACTGTCTGTTCGTCATCCACGATCAGCATCCTTTTTTTCTTATAAGTTTATCAATGATTACTCACCTTCGGTTTCGTGAGATCACTTCGTTAAGTTATTCTACAACAACCATTTTTCTTGTTTGTACAAAATGCCCTGCATTTAAGGTATAGTAATAAATACCTGCATTAAGGCCAGAAACATCAAGTGCAACTTCATGCCTTCCTGCTGCTTTTGTTCCTTCAATTACAGAAATTACCTGCTTACCTGTTACATCATAAACATTAATGCTAACATTAGCAGTTTGATCAATTCTATACTTAACTGTAGTAATTTCTGATGCCGGGTTAGGCCAGTTTTGTGCTAATGAATTAGCAAAAGGGTCTCCTTCAACTTCTTCAGAAGAAACACCTGGCCAGTTTTCAGCGTCAATAATAAGATTGAACTGTGAGTTTGCATCAGTTGTTCCCCATTTTCCTTCTAACCATGCAAATCCAATTTCATCAGGCTGGGCATAAGTTATATCTTCACCCATGTAAAATCCAACTTTAGTTAAATCAGGGTCTGCACCTGTATTTGTTTCAATATAAATACAATAATCACCTGGTACTAAGTACTCTGACGAACCATCTCTATTATATTTATTGTATTGCCATTTTCCTGTATCCGATGGCTCAATAATTCCTAATTTAGCAGAAATCTGGGGAGAAATATTGAAATCATCTGTTTCATAATCATACCCAAATATTTTACAAATGTATGTAAAATATCCTGCTTCAATATTCTCTATATAAGTTGCATTACGTTGATCAAAATACCATTCCATTCCTTCAACCTTTACATCATCAT
>CAJVWY010000026.1 GCA_913009925.1 uncultured bacterium | reverse complement strand
CGACCTCTCTGCCGCGTGCGGGCGCGTACATCGCTCCCGCCGCGCCTGTCCCTGGACCGGACTTCCCCCGCTACCGAATGGGGCACCTCTTCGCGTGTCAGCCTGAGCGCCTGCTCCCGCACCAACTCCCCCACCAGGATCCGTTCCGGTTGGTCCGAAACCATATCTTCAGGGAAATAGCGCGGACCCGGCGGCAGCTGTTCGGTAATTGCGCCTTCCAGCTGTTCGACGCCCTTGCCGGTAAGGGCGCTGATCGGGAACAGCTCCTGGAAATCACCCATCCCGGCGGCCGCGCCCATGGCGGGCAACAGCTTGTCCTCTCTTACCAGGTCGATCTTGTTGACGGCGATGATAACCGGTGTCCCGGCCGCAAACACTCTGCCGGCGACAAACCTGTCGCCGGCCCCCGTGGGCTCGTCCGCGCTCATCACCAGGAGGATGAGATCGACCTCTCCCAGGGTGCTGTCCACCGCCTGCTGCATCCTCTCGGTGAGCAGGTCCCGCGGCCGCTGGAAGCCGGGAAGGTCGAGCAGGACCAGTTGGCTGTCATCCCGGTTTACGATGCCGGCGATGCGGTGGCGCGTGGTCTGAGGCTTGTCCGAGGTGATGGCTACCTTCTCACCCACGATGCTGTTGACCAGCGTGGATTTACCCACGTTGGGCCGGCCGACAACGGCCGCGAAACCCGAATGCGATACCTCGCCGGGCGCCTTCATCGTCCGCCTCCCACCGCCAGCGGCGCCGCCAGCAGCAGCCGTTTCCGGCCGGCGCCGTAGAAATCTTCCAGCACTCCCGCTTCACTGAAGCCCGCCGCCCCATACAGCGCCATCGCCGCCCGGGTTCCGGGGGCGGCGGTCACCAGCAATCTGTGGAATCCCTCCGAGGCCAGACGTTCCTTCACGCCCTCCAGCATCGCCCTGCCCATGCCCTGGCGGCGGCGGTCCGGCCTGATATAGAAAGCATCCATGTACAGGTCTCCCTCCTGGCGGCAACGGAGCACCTGCGCCGAGCCGATGATGTTGCCGCCAAACCTGGCGACGAACAGGTAGCCGAAAGCGGCGATTACCGGTAACATCCATTCATCGGGGGCGGCATCGCCCAGCGACTCCCGCCCGTATCCGGCAAGCCGGGCCAGCTGCCCGGGATCGAGGCAGGTGACCCGCTGGATATCCATGCCGCCGTCAGCCAAAGTCCTCGACACGTCCACCCCTCAACCCCAGAGCTGGAACAAGATGATGGTGACCACGACGCCCAGCACCGCCCCCGCCACTACCTCGTAAAATGAATGCACACCGGACTCCACCCGGCTCTGGGCCACCAGCACCGCCATCATGAACGCCAGCAGCGAGATGAGGATACCGTGAGTCAGCGAGGCGGAAACAAAGGTGATGGCCGTCCAGCCGGCGAAAGCGATGGCGCTGTGGCCGGAGGGCATGCCACCGTGAAAGGGTGTGCCCCGGTGGAATACCGACTTGGCCACGATGACCAGCAGCAGTACCATCACCAGCGCTACCACCGACAGGTGGGTGGGCGACTGACGGACAGTGGTAACAAGCGCGCGTGAAGGATCCTCCAGGCGGTCGAAGAAGATGATGTAGCCGACAGCCAGGGCATTCAGGGCGGCAATAAGCACCGCCCCCGCCGCCACATCCTTGGCTATCTTGGCCATGGGGTCGAAGGCGGTGCCGAAGGTATCGATGGCCGCCTCCACAGCCGTGTTGAACATCTCCGTGACCAGGACGAAACTCACGGTGATCAACAGGGCGGCCAGCTCGGCCCGGGACAGCTCGAAAAAGAGGCTGCCGGTAACGACTACCAGGGCTACGGCGAAGTGTATCTTCATGTTGCGCTGGGTGCGCAACACATAGACTATTCCCTCGAAAGCCCAGGTGAAGCTCTTCAATGTGCTGCGTCGAAACATGATGGGCGCGCTCAGAACACCGGGCGCCGCCGGCATCCTCCGGTCAGAAACATAACTGGTTGAATAGCCGGTTCTGCAAGGTGTCCATCTCGCCGGAATCTTTTTCGTGGTCCGAGCCGGCTATATGCAATATGCCATGTATCAACAACAGGCACATCTCCTCCTTGAAACTGGTACCCTCGCTCTCGGCCTGCGCCTCGGCCACTTCCGGGCTGATGACGATATCACCCAGCAACAGCGGTACCTCACCGTCCCCCGCCATCTCGTCGTCGGCGTCGATGGGGAAAGCAAGTACATCGGTGGGCCGGTCCCTGCCCATCTTCTCCCGGTTCAGCTTGCGCATCTCTCGGTCATCGACAAAGGTAATACCCAGCTCGCCCCGGCTGATCCCCAGTTGGTCCAGCACCTTCTTCGCCAGAGTTACGACCAGCTCCCGTTCCACCTCCAGGGTGGAACGATTCTCGACCTGTATCTCGACTCCGTCCGTCATGCCATCCCCCTCTTCTTCTCACGTCTGCGGGCCAGATCGTCGGGCGGCCGGTCGCCGTCCCTGTCACCGTCCTTGTCGTTTCCCGGATAAGGGATGCGCTTGGCGCCGAACCCCTGCATGCTCTTCTCGAATACCTGGCGAACCTTTTCCAGTTCGCCGAAGGTCATCCTGCTTTCACTAAACTGTCCGTCCCTCAGCCTCTGCTCGAATATCTCCCTGATGACGGCGTTGATACTGCGAACCGTCGGATGTTTAAGCGAGCGCACCGCCGCCTCCACCGAATCCGCCATCATGACTATGGCCGCCTCGCGCGAGCGGGGCTTCTTGCCGTCGTAGCGATAGGTCTCCTCGTCAACCGGCCCGGCCGGGCTGGACTCCTGAGCCTTGTGGTAAAAATAGGACAGCACCGTGGTGCCGTGGTGCTCTTCGATGATATCGATTATCTCCGGTGGCAGACCCTCCTTCACCGCCAGATTCACGCCATCGCGCACATGCGACTTTATCGCCAGCCGTGACAGGCTGGGCGTGATCCGGTCATGGGGGTTGCGCACGTGGAACTGGTTCTCGATGAAGTATTCGGGGCGGTTGAGCTTGCCGATATCGTGGTAATAGGCGCCCACCCGCGCCAGCAGTACATTGGCGCCGATGGCTTCGGCGGCGGATTCCGCCAGATTGCCCATAAGGATACTGTGGTTGTAGGTACCCGGCGCCTTCATCATCAGTTCCTTGAGTATGTGACGGGTCGGGTCCCCCAGCTCCAGCAGCCTCAGGGGGGTGGCCAGGTTGAAGGTCATCTCGTAAACAGAGAGCAGGCCCATGGCCACAATGATCGACAGGATACCGTTGGCGCCGCCCCAGAGGAGGCTGTCCGCCAACTGGGACCAGGAGTTGTCGCTCAGCTGACCGGCGCCGGCGGCGGTGGCGGTGACGATGGCTCCGGCCACCAGGCCCGCGCGCAGGATATCGCTGCGCTGGGTCACATTGGTCACCAGGAAGGCTGCGGACATGCCGCCTATCAGGGCTATAAGGATATACTGCGCCTCCGAACCGCCGACGATGGCCACGTTGACGCTGGCCAGCACCACCAGGATCATCGACAGCCGCGTGCGCAGAAGGATGGTTCCCAGTATTCCCAGCGCCGCCATGGGCACCAGCATGGGCGTCAGCGGTTCGATCACCGAAACGCGCCCCAGTACGGCAAACAGGACCAGCAGCGAAGCGGTGATGAACTGTAGCGACCGGGAATCCCTCACCCTCGTCTCGAACTGGTAGATGAAGGCGGCGGTCAGCAGCACTTCGATCAAAGCCAGAAGACCTATACCGGCGATAGCGCCGAATTTCTCCTCCTGCTGAGTGAGGCCCAGGGCTTCCAGCGTGGCCATATCGTCCGCCGTCACTACCTGTCCGCGCGACAGGATGGTTTCACCGTTGCGAACGGTTACTACCACTGGCTGCACCTTGGATGCGGCCTCTTCCTTGGCCTGCCTGGTCTTGTCCTGGTCGATCTTGTAATTGGGCTCGAGGAAGGAGCGCCCTATCTCGATGGCCGCCGCCTCTTCCTGGTCGTTCAGCGCCGTGGTCAACAGCAACGCCTGCAGCCGGTCGTTGTCCGTCCCCAGTGAGGTCTCGGTGACGTTTCCCTGAAGGATACGCTGCATACTGTCCAGTACGGCCCTGTGCAGCTTGACCAGGCGCTCCGGCTCAATGGAGGCAATGGTCCTCAAGGTGGTTTCGCTCAGCTCCGGCTGGCCCTCCATTTGCCTCAGCCGGTCCACCGCCCGTGCCGGGTCGTAGGGTTGCGATGCCGCCTGTGCCGCCGCCCGCTCCTCACTTACGATCCGCCAGGCTTCATCGAAAAAGCCGTCAATGTTCCCCGTTACCCGGGGCAGCACCTCGGGGTCAAAGACATATACCTCGCTCACCTCGTCCGCGGCCTGTTGCTGGCGCCGCTCCGTCTCCGCCTTGTTCTCGAAAGTCAGGGTGCGGGGAGCGGTGATAACCTCCGGTGAAACATCGCCCTCCGCCAGGTCGTACTGCGCCGGCAGATAGGCGCTGGCCAGTACGGCCCATACCGCCAGGAAGGTTATCACCGCCGTGACGACGGCGAATATCCTGATGTCGATATAGTTTACGGAATGCCGGACCGAAGCTGCGGCGCGTTCCATGACGGATGGCAGTTTCATGACTGGTCAGACCCGGCTCAGGGCTTCCGCCCCGAGAATGTTTTATAGGCGGCCACTATCTTCTGCACCAGCTTGTGTCGCACCACGTCCTTGCTCTCGAAGTTGATGAAAGCAATGTCACTCACGTCGCCCAGGATGTCCACTACGCTCACCAACCCGGAAAAGCGGGCGTCGGGCAGGTCCACCTGGGTCACATCCCCGGTCACCACCATACGCGAACCGAAGCCGAGCCGTGTCAGGAACATCTTCATCTGCTCGGGGCTGGTGTTCTGCGCCTCGTCGAGGATGATGAACGAATCGTTAAGTGTGCGGCCGCGCATGAAGGCCAGCGGCGCCACCTCGATACCGCCACGCTCCATCAGCGCTGTGAGCTGGTCCGGCTCCACCATGTCATAAAGAGCATCGAACAGGGGGCGCAGGTACGGGTCTACCTTCTCCAGCATGGTGCCCGGCAGAAAACCTATCTTCTCCCCCGCCTCCACCGCCGGCCTGGTAAGGATGATACGGTTGACCTTCTTGGTCATCAGCTCGCTTACCGCCAGGGCCAGGGTCAGGTAGGTCTTGCCCGTTCCCGCCGGTCCGATGGCAAAGGTGATGCTGTGCCGCCGCATGGCGTCTACGTATTTCTTCTGGTTGAGAGTCTTGGGGACGATCTTGCGGCCGCGATGTTCCCAGACCACGTCGCCGAATATCTCGGAAGGCTTGCCCGATGCGTCCTCCACCATGGCGCCTACCGAAGCTACCGTCTCGCCGTCGACCACATGGCCCGCCATGATCAGCTCCACCAGTTCCTCGACCACCGCCCGGCCGCGTTCGACCTCCACCTCGCCGCCCTCGAAGGAAACCGTATTGCCGCGAATGCCGATATCGCAGTCCAGCCGGCGCTCCAGCTCCTTGAGCGTAGCGTCATGTTCGCCCGCCAGTTCAGCCATGATGTCGTTGTCTATCTCCAGTATCTTCTTCATGGGTTCCTACCCGGATAGAGCCTTCCTGGCCATTTCGCTTACCACCTTACCATCGGCTCTGCCGGCGACACGCTCCATAGCCGCCTTCATCACCTTGCCCATGTCAGCCATGCCCCCGGCACCGGTTTCGCTTATCGCCTCCTGGATTATCGCCTCCAGCTGTTCATCATCCAGACCCGGGGGAAGATAGGCGTCGATGAGCTCCGATTCGGCTTTCTCGGCGGCGGCCCGGTCCTCGCGCCCGCCGTCCTGGAACGCCTCGGCCGCCTGCAGCCGCCGCTTCTTTTCGGCCGCCAGCACCGCCAGTTCCTCCTTCTCGCCAAATCCGTCGCCGGCCTCTTTCGCGGCCAGCTGCAGCGCGCTCAATATCATCCTCAACGCCGTGGTACGCCGGCGGTCGCGCGCCTTCATCGCCGCGGTCATGTCTTTCTGTATCTGCTCCGTGATACTCATATTCCCTCTCCCAGGTCGAAACCCACAGACCTTCCCGCCAGCAGATGCCAGTGGATATGGAAAATCACCTGGCCGCCGCCGGCGCCCACATTGGTGATAACTCGATAGCCCGGCTCCTTCACCTGCAGCTTGTCAGCGGTGGCGACCACGAACTCCAGCATGCGCTTGCAAAGATCGCCGTCCATGCTGCCTATGTCATTGAGCGATTCCAGATGCAATCTGGGGATGATAAGTGCATGTACGGGGGCCTTGGGATATTTATCCCAGATAGCCACGAACTCCTCATCCTCCAGGATGGACCCGGACAGTCCATCACCATCGATAATACGACAAAAAAGACAATCACTGTTACTCATTTGCTGCCACCTTTCCCCATACGGCGCCGCCGGTGACCCGCTCACCGTATACTCGCACCGTCTTGCCGGGACTGCCACCTTTTACCTTGTACCGCGTGTAGTCGGAGCTGTATCCGGCGTGTACACCTGGTTCCACGGCGGTTTCCAACAGGATTTCGTCCACCAGGCCCCGTTTCCTTTGCCTGAAGACATGGCCCAGCCGGTCGGACAGCTCCCTCAGCCGCCGGCCACGTTCCTTTTTCACGGAGGCGGGAACGGTACCGTCCATCCCCGCGGCTGCTGTTCCCGGCCGCTGTGAATAGGGGAAGACATGTACCTTGGAAAAGCCCATCTCCGCCACGAACGACATTGTGTCACCAAAGGCGGCATCGCTCTCCCCCGGGAAACCAACGATCACATCAGTGGTGATATTGACCGCCGGCAACAGGGAGCGGGCCAGATTCAGGCGCTCGGCGTACAGTGATGTATCATAACGCCGGCCCATGGCCGCCAGTACGCCGTCCTCGCCGCTCTGCAGCGGTATATGTAGATGCCGGCCGAAGATGGGATGGGCGGCCATCACCGTGAGCAGCTCCTCCTCCACATGCAGGACCTCTATGGAACTGAGACGCAGCCGCTTGAGTCCCTCCAGGGTTGCCGTCTCCTTAAGCAGCGCCGGCAGCCCCCTGCCGCCGTCACGGTAGGCCCCGACGTTTATGCCGCTTATCACCAGCTCCCCGTACCCTTCGGCAACCCTGGTGACAGCTTCTGCGAGCACCTGGTCCAGGCCGCGGCTGCGCGGAAGCCCCCGCACCTGCGGTATGATGCAGTAGGCGCACCGGTTGTCGCAACCGTCCTGAACCTTGATGAACGCCCGCGTACGCTGACGCGCCGTCGCGGCGTCAGGTTCCATCCCCTGCCCTCGACCACCGGCTGTCGCTTTATTGATGGTTTGAGCTACATCCTTCGGTTCACCGGTCAACACGGTCACGTTGCCGCCCAGGACCCTGAACTGCTCCGGGTTGAGCCGCGCGGCGCAACCGGTGACGAACACGCTGCCGTCCCCGCCCACCCGGCGCAGCGAGCGGCGCACCTCCTTGCGTGACTGTTTCTCCCCTTCCGCGGTCACGCAGCAGGTTCCCACCAGGGCAACCGGCCCGGCTCCATCCAGCCGCAGACGCGCCCTGATGGCCTGGACGTCGGCGAAACCGACCTTGCAGCCCAGTGTGTGTATGTGAAGTCTGTTATCAGTTTTTTTAGACATATCCATCCTTCAGCCGACGGTTCCCGCCCGGTGCATGATCACCGTGACCGCCACCAAAGCGGCGGTCTCGGTGCGGAGGACCAGCGGGCCCAGACCGGCGAACACGGCCCCGGCATCTTCCAGCAGCCGGAGTTCCGCCGGCGCAAAGCCGGCTTCCGGACCGATGACCAGGGACAGGCGCCCATCCATTTCCGGAAGCAGTTCTCCCAGCGGTCTCCCTTCCGTCTCGGTGGCCAGAGCGATCAAACCGCCGCCCGCCTCCTCCAGCCAGCTTTCCAGATTGCGGGGTCTGTCCACGCTCATGATTCCGGGCCGGCGGGACTGCGCCGCCGCCGCCCGGGCCACACGCCGCCAGCGGTCCACCTTCCTGTCGCTGAACGACCCCGGAGCCGCCACCGACTTCTCCGTAAACAGCGGCACCAGCCGGTCAACACCCAGTTCGCTGAGTTTCTCGGCGATGAGGTCCATCTTGCTCCCCCTGGGGATGGACTGAGCCACGGTCAACGCCACGGTTGCGACCGCCGCCTCCAGCTCCTCGCCAGCACGGACCTCGACCTTACGGTCCACATCCGTGACGCTGGCCGCATAGATATGACCGGCGACATCGGCCAGCTCGATGGCATCGCCTTCCTTCAGTCGCAAGACCCGGGAGGCATGAAAGGAATCGTCTTCGTCCAGGCAGGCGCTGTCACCCGCCGACAGTCGAGTCGATACAAAAAAACGGTGAATGTGTTTCACGGTGCTGACCCCCGCCTGGCGTCCGCCCCGTCCCCTAACTGAACGCCGCCCTTATCTTGTCAAAGATACCCTCATCGCTATGGTAGTTCTTCTCACTGGTGGTCCGGGCGAACTCACGCAGCATCTCCTTCTGCTCGCCATTGAGATGGCGTGGTACGACGATATCCATGATAATCCGCAGATCGCCGCGTCCGCGCCCCCTGAGCTGTGGCATGCCCTTCCCCTTCAGCCTTACGACCTCACCGAACTGGGTGCCTGGTTTTATCTCCACCTCTTGTTCCCCGTCGAGGGTCGGTACCATCACCGTGGTGCCGATAGCGGCTTCAACGATGGTCAGCTTCTGGTGATAGACCAGGTCGTCGCCGTCGCGGACCAGATTCTCGTCCTCGGCCACGGCGACCTGTATATACAGGTCGCCGGCCGGGCCGCCTCTATCGCCCCTGCCGCCCCGCCCCGAAAGGCGGATGCTCTGGCCGTCGTCTATACCCGCGGGGATGTCGACCTCCATCTTGCGGTTGGCCATAACCGCGCCGCGGCCGCCACATTCCTCGCAGGGGGTCTCCACCACGCTGCCTTCACCTTTGCATCTTCTGCAGATGCCGGTGCGCATGAACTGGCCGAAAGCAGTGCGGCTTACCGTGCGCACCTGGCCAGAGCCTTTACAGACATCACAGGTCTCCCGTGAAGTCCCCGCCGCCGCCCCCGTGCCTTCGCAGGGCTCGCAGGCGGATACCGCCTCGTATTCCACCTCCCGCTTCACCCCCGACGCAGCCTCAGCCAGCGATATCTCCACCGCAACCGCCACGTCCGTCCCCCGTGAAGAGGATGTCCTGCCGCCGCCGAAGATGTCCTCACCGAAAAAGGTGTCACCGAAGAAGGAGAGGTTGATGAAAAAGGAGTTCCTTATAAGAACAGGTTTATGGAAACAAAGCGTAAACTTGACAACATGGAAAATCGCTACAAGGAACTTGAGAGTAATCTTCCTAAAATGCTGGAGGAAGCAGTATCAAAAGCAATACCGCAGAATCAAGGTGTCCAAACCTACACCAAGGAACAGCTTATTCATATCAAGAACGCCTCGGATAATCCACAGGATAAAGCCTGGGCTGAACTTGAATTGGAAAAACAGCGTTCCAAAGAAGTAAAGGAGTTATTTGAGAAAACAAGGACTGAGGAGAGGCGTGAGCAGACATTGGAACATGATAAGCAAGCAGCTTTACAGGAAGTTTTTGTAAAGTATCCACTTGCTTTCAACGCTAATGGTACATGGAATAACGCTCACCCATTGACTCAGAGAATGTCTCAAATATATAACTCTGATAAACAACTACAGGCACATGGTCGGGGACTATCGGCTGCGGCAGACATAGCTTTTGCGGAATGGATTAGGACTCAACAACCTCAAGTTGTGGCTCGTACCACTAAGCTAAAACGTGAGGTCACGAAACTGCAAACTCAGACTCTAATAGAAGGTTCGGGGCAACAGACAACTACTGTTCCATCTACCAAATATTCGGTGGCTATGTAACACTTAGTTAAGACAGGTGATAAGAAAGTCTTCAAAGATGTCGCTAGTCAAATACTAAAGGATGTCCACCCTGGTCTTTTAAAGGAATAATGAGAGAAAGATAAATAATGGCTAACATTACCTATGCTTATGATGCGTCGGTTCGGGAAGATTTACTCGGTGTAATAACCAATATTGCGCCCCGTGAAACCCAACTAATGACGGGTCTGGGTAGTTCTACTGCAACAGCTATTAGACATGAATACCTTGAGGATACACTCTCGGCTGTTAAGTCTAATGCCTATGCGGAAGGTGCTGACGCCTCTTTTGTCGCAGTTGACCCAACAAGGGTACATAACTATACACAAATAATTAGGCAGGGCTACCAAGTGTCAGATACACAACAGGCGGTAGACCAAGATCGGAAGAGCGTAGTGTAGGG
>CAJVWY010000025.1 GCA_913009925.1 uncultured bacterium | reverse complement strand
TTTTTTTTCAAGCAGAAGACGGCATACGAGATAAAGGAATGTGACTGGAGTTCAGACGTGTGCTCTTCCGATCTATCATCTCGATATCATCGATGATCAGCACCCGTGCCCTCATCCCCGTATCCACACGCGGTTCCTCCTCGGGCACTTCCTCCAGATCCGCCACCGTCGCCATCGGCAGGCGGACGCAGAAGGTCGTCCCCACTCCCGGGCTGCTCTCCACCGAGATCTCACCGCCGTGCCGGTTGATGATGCCGTAGGTAACGCTCAGACCCAGCCCCACGCCGGCGGTTCCCTTGGTCGTAAAGAACGGGTCGAAGATACGCCGCATCACCTCTTCCTCCATCCCTTCACCATTGTCGGCTACCATCACCTCAACCCAATGGCCGCGGGCACGGCTCTCGATCTCGATAGCGCCTCCCTTCTTCAGAGCGTCGGCGGCGTTGATTATCAGGTTCATGAACACCTCGCCCAGCTCCGACGAGTTGGCGTTCACCGGCGGCACATCCCCCGGGCTGCTGAGTAAATCGATCTCCACACCCCGGGCCAGCGCTTCGTCCTTCCAGCGAGGCCGGCTCACATCCACCGCGCCGGCGATGACACTGTTGATATCCACCATGGTAAAGCTGCGGGCGGTGCGAACCCGGGTGAACTCCTGGATGCGACGGACCGTCTCCGCCGCGTCGCTGGCTGCCCGTTCGATAGTCTGGAGAGACTCGCACCTGCCGTCGTCGCCGTTGCCCTTGCTATCCGCCAGTAACAGCTGGGTGTTCCCCAGAATGACGGTGAGGTAGTTATTGAAGTCATGGGCGACGCCGCCGGCCAGCTCGCCCAGGGCGCGAAGCCGCTCTGACCGGGAGAGCTGTTCGCGCAGCTGTTCCTGTTCAGTTATGTCGCGCACATCATGGACCGTGCCGATGACGTTGCCGTCCCTGTCGAAGATGGGGTCGACGGAGATACTGAGCATGACATCCAGGGAGGACTCATAGAGAGTGACGGTGGCGTTCTTCCCCGTCAGGCAGGCCCTGGCCTGGGGGCATCCCTTGATGGGGGCGTGCCCGTCATGGAACACTTCGTAGCATTTCCGCCCCACCAGCTCCGCAGTGGTGGTTCCAAACATCTTCGCCAGGTTCCGGTTGGCCCTGAGGATGGTGTAATCGCTGTCATGGATGGAGACACCGTTGGTCATGGCGTCAAAGGTTGCTTCCCACTCGGCCTTGCCCCGGGCGACATCATCGAACAGGCGGGCGTTATCGATGGCGACACTGATATTCCTGGCCACCGCCTCCAGCAGCGGCTGCTCCAGCTCATCGAAACCGTGAGGCTCGCGGGTAAACACCGCCATCACGCCCAGACACCTGTCCTTGGAGACGATGGGAATGCTGGCGGTAGAAGCGAACCATGGCGTTTCTGTCGCCGCGCCCGTTTCCGCGAACCATAGGTCGGCGTCCTCAATGAAACGAGCCCGTTTCCTGCAGATAACCTGTTCCGCATAATCCGCGCCCAGGGTGCTGCTACGCGCTGTCACTTCTTCCGGCACACCCACCTGAGCCCGGCAGACGATGTCACCGCCCGAAGCCTCTCTCATGTATATCATCCCGGCATCGTAGTCCATAGTCTTTACCACCGTATCGATACAGTCCGCCAGAATGCTCTCCAGGTCCAGAGACTTGGTACTGGTGGTGGTCACCGCGTTGAGCACCGCCAGTTCACGATTGCGCCTGAGAATCTCCATGGTCATGCGTTTTTCCTCAGAGATATCGTGAAAGATGCCGACCATGGCCGTCAGCCGGCCGTCAGGACCTCTGACAGCCGCAGAGGAAACGTAGGCGGGGAAATCGCTGCCGTCGCTGTTGCGGTAGGTCAGCTCTCCCTCCCAGCCCCCTCTTAGCGTCGCCCTGTAAACCTCCTCCCGCAGGTGGTCCGGGTTCAGCTCCGACCAGTATTCCTCCATATTGCGGCCGGCGAGGCTTTCCGCGTCCGCACCCAGCATCCTGGCGCCGGATCGGTTGATGGAGATGATGTCGCCGTTGAGATGGGAGACGATGACACCGTCCATGGCATTGTCCACCGCGGTGGCCATCAGCCTTATCTGCTCATCCGATTCCTTCCCGGACGTTGCCTTTATATTATCTGCAGATCTTCGTTTATGGCTGTCCATACGTTGACTCCAGTCACCTTACCGTATGTCTCCAGTGCCTCCGGTGGACTGTTGGTGATGCGCCAATCGGCAGGTCGCCCCCCGAACTAAAGCAGGCCGGGCGTCGATCGGTATTATTCAATGCCCGCTTTGGAGTAGTAGCAAACAGGTTATGCGGGTAACAAAGAAACCCTTTACGGCGGGATGAGCCGGGCTACCGGCTGCCGGCACCGCCGTGCCCGCCGGTAGCACACAGCCGGGCGCCGTTGGGTCCGCCGGGGCACCAGGTGCAGTAATACTTGTCGAAAGAGGTCAGCGGGGGGAAAGTGGACCCCTCCATCGATGCCACCAGCTCTATCAATTCCGATTCCAGTTGCGAGAGATCCTCGGACCGGTAGCCGGCGTCGGCTTCCGCTCCGGGCCGGTCCAGGAAGACCAGCGTTACCTCCACCATACTTCCCGGGAACATGCGTCCGGCCGCCAGGGCGTAAGCGCCGATCTGCATACGATAGTGACCGGCGGCCTCCTCCAGGGTTCCGGGTAGCGGTCCGCCCGTCTTGTAATCGACCACCAGCACGGAGCCATCGCTGACCGCCAGGGCGTCGATGGTCCCGGTCAGGATGGTTTCGCCCAGAAGAGTGGAGAAGGGCAGCTCCCTCTGGAGGTTGCCGGCCGCGGCGGCCTCCAGGAGCCTGGAGGCCGCCGGTGAGGCGGCAAAGTTCTCCAGCAGGCGCGCTATATTCTTCCGGTCATCGACGCTGATCCGCCATCCGGGTTCCAGTACCCGGCTCGCCAGCCTGTCCAGCTCCTCGCCGGTGACGGCATCCACGTCTATCCTGTCCAGCTTCGGCGCTTCCTCCAGGATGGCGTGGACCAGCGTTCCCGTCTGCCAGGCTTCAAGCCTCTCCCTGCCAGCCGGGCTCGTGGCACGGGGACCGGCACCCTGAGTATTCATCAGGTGACCGGCACGCAACACCTGTTCGAAATAGTAGCGCCGCCTGCAGGCGGCAAGTGTATCGAGAGCCGAGGCGGATATCTTCGGGGGCACGAACACGGCGGATGGCGGTATCCGCTCCACTTCCGGGTTCACAGGCTCCAGCTGCCGCTGCCGGCGTGCGTGTGAGGCTTTACGGAAGCGCTCCAGGGCAGGCTCCGTCTCGGCACAGACGTGGAAACTGACCCTGACGCCGTTCACATCCAGGTATTCGGTGCCTCCCAGGGCGCCGTCCCGCTCCCGGACAAGGCCCAGGATATCCCTCAG
Organism: uncultured bacterium; assembly: GCA_913009925.1. GTDB lineage: Bacteria > Actinomycetota > Thermoleophilia > BMS3ABIN01 > BMS3ABIN01 > BMS3ABIN01. The sequence goes on along the minus strand of CAJVWY010000025.1, from coordinate 6,967 downwards.
CCAGTCCAGCGCCGGGCTGTTCTTCTTTCGTTTGCCGGGAAGCTTGTCTGCCGGAGCGATGCCGGAGAGTATCAGGTGGCTCCTGGCTCGTGTCATGGCCACATAGCCCAGCCTCTTCTCCTCGCGCCTGCCCCGCTCGTGTTCTTCCTCCTTCAGAACCTCATACTGGAAGGCCTTGCCGCCGAAACCGTCGTCATCCTTGTAGTCGAGGCCGATACGCCCCCGCCGTTGGCGGTCGAGCAACACCGCCTGGTCATCATTGCTCTTATAGGCTCCCAGGTTAGGTAACACCACCAGGGGGAACTCCAGCCCCTTGGCCGCGTGCATGGTGAGGATGCGCACGGCTTCCACGCCTTCCTCCTCGACAGGAGCCTCCGCCTGCCTGGATCTGCGCTCCCGCTGCCGCTCCAGGAAGCGTACGAACCCGGACAGGTCGTCACCCCACACCTCCTGGAAATCAGCGGCAAGGTCCAGCAGCTTGTTGAGGTTCGCCAGCCTCTGCTTGCCGGTGGGTCCTGCCGCCGCCTTCGCGGCCAGATCGGAGAAATCGATCACCCGCCTGACAAGCACACCCAGCGGTTCCCGTCCGGCCACCCGTCTCAGCTCCAGGAGGCCGTCGCCGAAGACCGCCAGCTTGCCGCGGGTGTCGGCGTCCAGAGCCGTCTCTGCGTTTTCATCGCCGGACAGCCGGGAGATGACCCGCCATAGCGGCCGCCCCCGGCGTCCTCCCGGCCCCGCAGCCTGTCTGAGCAGGAACAGCTCGTCCTCATCGAGCCGGACCATGGGCGAACGCAGCACGGCCATGAGCGCGACATCGTCCAGGGGGTTCACAATCACCCTCAACATGTTTAGCACATCCCCAAGTTCCAGCTTCCCGAAGTATTTACTCCCCACGCTCAGATAGCTGTCGATGCCGCTGTTCATCAGCGCGTCCCGGTAGACCTCGGCGCGTTTCGCGTACCTGACCAGCAAGGCGGTATCCCCGGGGCCGTAACGCCTGGTCTCATCCGGTTCATTGAATATCTCCCTGAGCCGCTCGGCTATAAGCTGAGCTTCGACCCTGACGGCGGGTTCGACCTTCAGCTTCCCTGCCCCTGTTTCCTTGTCTGCGCGGCCCTCGTCCACCAGCAGGAGTTCCACGCGGCACTCTTCTTCCCTGCCGTCATGTGCCGCAAAGGGCTCGAGCTTGAGGTAGCCGTCGCCAAGCATGTCATCGCGACCGAAGATATGGTCGACAAAGTCCAGGATCTCCGGCTGGCTGCGGAAGTTCTCCGCCAGGGACACCATGATGCCGGCGGCTGCCGCCTTGGCTTTTTCCTGCCGGAACAGCCCGACCTCGGCATCGCGGAATCCGTAGATGGACTGGTTCTCGTCGCCTACGACAAACAGGCTGTCTTCCCTGGATATCATGCTGATGATCTCGTGCTGCAGCGGGTTGGTGTCCTGGAACTCGTCCACCATGATCAGCCGGAAGCGCGCGGCGATGCGGTTGCGGATATGCCGGTTGTTCTTAAGCAGATCCCTGGTCATGACCGAGAGATCGCCGAAATCCAGCATACCCCGCTGGTGTTTGAGCGACTGATACTCACCGCCGAACAACACCAGCAGCCGGTCGAACAGAACCAGGGTCTCCATGGCCGCCTGGGAGCGGATCACATTGCAATAGCCGGCCACCGCGGCCTTGACCGCAGCGAACTCCGGCTTGACCGAGGTGAAGTTCCCTTTGGGCATCCCCTTCTCGGCCAGCCGCAGGCTTTCGCTGCCGCCGGCGTCCAGCGCCTCCTCCAGGATCTCCAGGCTTTCCAGGCCCTTGAGCATGGTGCCGGTCGCCTTGTCCAGGCTCCGTACCGCTTCACGGGCGGCGGTTATGGTCCGCCTCAGACCTTCGGCCGCCGGGGCCGGGTCCGGGGGAAGCTCCGGCAGCGGCAGACGCGGCTCGCTTCCCTGGCTGCGCAGGGTCTCGTAGGCCCTGGTGATGTTCTTCAGCAGTTCGCCATCCACACCCGGATCATAGGCGGCGATAAGCTCCACCGCCGCCGCGCCACGCTCTTCCACCAGGCGCCGGAGGGCAGTCTCGAAGGCTTCCTCCCTGATGCTGTCCGTCTGCGTTTCGTCGGCGGCGATGAAGTTCGGGTCGATACCGGCGGCCAGGGCGTTGGCCCTGAGCAGCGAGGCGCAGAAGCTGTCGATGGTACTGATGTGGGCGCGCTCGATATCGCGGTAGGCGGCGGCCATCCTTTCCAGCTGTTTTTCATCCGGCCGGCCGTCCAGGACCCAGCGTTCGCGCAACAGCTCCCTGATGCGGCCCATCATCTCGGCAGCGGCCTTCTTGGTGAAGGTGATGGTCAGTATCTCGTCTACCCGGGCATAGCCGGTGCTGATGGCGTGGACGAAGCGGCGGGTGACAACACCGGTCTTGCCGGAGCCGGCGCCGGCGGCCAAGAACAGCGGCTTTTCCAGCTCGGTTATGGCCAGGCGTTGGGAGGCGGTGGGGGAGAAATCATCCATGGCCGTTCACCTCTCCGGTCCCTTCCCCCGAATAGCGGCATATGCCGTCGAAACCGCAATATTTACAATCAAATTTCTCATCCACCGGTTCCGTGGGGAAAACCCCGCCGCGAATATCGGCGACCGCCGCGACAGCCATCCCGCCAGCGGCGGCCAGCTCCCTGTCGAAGGTCTCCCTGTCCACGAAGTCCTTATCGTTCACCTCTCCGGAACAGTCGCCCAGCAGCTCCCGGTATTCCTCGAGATACAGACCACCCCGCTCCTGTTTGCGGATGGAACAGTACTCTCCGGCAATGGGTTCCAGGCCGAAGATATCCCTTAGCGCCATCAGATAAAGGGGTATCTGGATCTCCTTCTTGTCAGCAAAGTCCTTAAGGTGGCTCACGCTGCTCGCCTTGTAATCGATGACGATACCTATGTTCGGATTCGGTTCCTGGCCGGTATCAAGCCAGTCTATGCGGTCCAGCCGGCCCCGCAGGCGGAAGTCACCGAAATTGAGCATGGCCTCAGTGGCCCTCCTGCCACCGCAGTCGCCGCGGCCGGCGCCGAAGCCGGCTTCAAAATCAAAATACCTCAGTTTCCGGCCGCATTTGACCTCCCTGTCGATGAACCGGTGGAGGTGAGCGGTCAGCTCCGTCCTGAGTATGGTCGTTTCCAGATCATGGTCCATACCCGCGAACTGCTCCTGGATGATCCGGTTCAGCTGGTTCCTTATCTCCTGAAGCTGGACCTCCTCGACCTGGGGCAGGCTGATCCCCGTCTTCATCAGCAGTTCCCCCAGCCTGCAGAGGATCTGGTGGATGAACTGCCCGCGGCGAAGGGGATAGGCCGCCGGCTCCATGTCGACCGGCTGCAACAGGTCCTCCACCAGGAAGCGGAAAGGGCAGCCCAGGTAACGCTGCAGCCCGGTAACACTGAACAGGTCCAGGGCGGCGAGATGTGACAGCACACGGGTGTCGCTGATGGCAGGCCGGCGGTCCGGAGCCGCCGCCAGGCAGGCCTTGAGACGTGGCGCCAGGCCGACGGGCTCCGCCACGGCGGCCAGGCCCGCTGCCGAGTCCGGGTCTCCGGTCTCGTGGAGCAGGGCCAGGGAACGAAGGGCCCGGGTGCTGGTGGGAGCCAGCGAGGGCCTGAAGTCCACCTCGCTGATGCTGCGCCTGACCGGCTGGAGCGACCCTTCGGCGAACAGTTCCAGCGCGTCGTCCACGAACAGGGACCTGATGGTGGGCCTGCCGTCGCTGTCGCAGTAGGGATAGCAGAGATACAGGCGCCTCCTGGCCCGGGTGACCGTGCGGTGGAACAGGAACCGCTCCTCGTCCAGGCGGCGTTCATGACTGTCCAGGGAAAGGCCGAACCCGGCGGCCAGTTCGCGCCGGTCGTCGTCGGGGAAGAAGGAGTCCTCGCGGCCCAGGCTGGGGAAACGCTTCTCCAGCAGCCCGCAGACGAAGACCGTATCGAAGCGCTGGTTCAGCAGACGGTGTGGGTCCAGCAACCGTACGCAGCCGCGCCTGGTCAGACTGGGAAGACGGAACTCCGCCGTCCCTATCCCCCGCCGCAGGAATCCGGCGCTATCGCCGGCGGCGGCGGTGCGACCGGCGGCGCCTCCTCCGGTATGAATGGCGGCGGCGGTGCCACGAACCGCGGCCGCCTGCGTGCATAGCTCCATCAGGCAATCCAGAGCCAGCAGGTCGCTGTCGAACCGGCCCGCCGGCCGGACTGAGTCGTTCATCCCGGCCCGTACCATGCTTTCCAGCAAGCGGCACAGTTCAGCCGCCAGCGGCTGCAGGCCCGTAGCGGCGGCATCCCGGAGGCGGCGAAGGTCCTCCGTGTCACGGCCACCCAACTCCTTCCATAGCCGGAGCAGAGGTCCGGACTCGGCCCTACCTCTCAGCCTGATCCGGCGGTCGAACTTATCCACCATATCCGGCGGCACCACAGACAGGGGACTGCGCAGGTAGGCAAGCAGGCTCCCGGCGGTGCCGTCGTGGGAGAACTCCAGCAGCGCCAGGGCGGCCTTACCCACGACGGTCGCCTCCAGAGGCACAGGCACGGGCATATCACAGGGGACCCCGAACTCGTCCAGGGCGGCGGCAACCGCCAGCATATCCCTGCCAGAGCTCCTGAACACCACGGCGATCTCATCCAGGCTCCCTCCCTCACGCCAGAGCCTCAGTATCTCGGCCGCCACCAGCTCCGCCTGTCCCCGTGTTCCCGCCGCCGTCAGCGGCACCACCGCCCCTGCGGCGTCAACCTCGCCGGCGGTTGTCTCCGGTACCAAGCCGTACCGGAAAAGGTTATCCGCCAGATGCCGGAGGGCCGGCGCCACGCCTCCGCCGTCGTCCGGCTCCAGACTGCTGACCTCGCCTAGTCCGGCCAGCTGTTCCCGGTGGTAACCGGGGGCCCGGTATGCTTCGTTTCCCTCCTGGAATGGCAGCGTCACCGTCATGTCCGTGACATCAGCCAGCTTCCTGATCAATTGGTGCTGGAGCGGCGTAAAGTCCCAGAAGCCGTCCAGGATGATCACCCGGGGGACAGGCACCGCCCCCTCCTCCACCAGTTCAAGCCCCCGCCGCTGGAAAAGTTCGGAATCGTAGACGCCCCTCTGGCGCAGGGCGGCCTGGTAGGCTTCATACAGCAGAAAGAGGTCATGGACCAGTCCCTGACGCCACCTGTTGCCGCCGGTCCAGCGGCTGAGCTGTTTGCCCATCTTCCCGGGTTCGATGCCCAGCATCTCCAGTTCGGCGATCAGGGCGGCTAGGGCGGCGGCGAACCCGTCGAACCCGGATGATCGCTGCAGCTTCCTGAGTTCCTCACCCTCCACCAGGGCGCGTATCAGGAGCTGTCGTTCGCCGTGGCCCAGCAGCTCCGCGCCGGGCTCGACCGCCTCCACCAGCTCACGGCACAACCGATCGAAGGTACGCACCCGGCCGCCGGTAAGAACGCCGGCAGTACCGTCCTGGAGCCGGCGCAGAAGGTGCCGCTCAAAATGCCTGGCATCGGGAAGGGTGGGAGCGACGAGGACGGGGTCCGAACCCCGGGAAACGGCATCCAGAAAGACCCGCACGGCCTCGCGGGTCTTGCCCGACCCCGCCGGACCGCAGATCAACCTCAGTGCCATCCAACCTCCCCGCGGATTGGAAAAAGGAGCTGTCTACCCACTGTATCTACCAACGGAAAAGTCGCCGCACCAGGGAGCGGCCCAATATCTTGTTCCGGGCCCGCCGGGCCATCTTCTTGGAACTGCCGGAAGAGATGACCTGGGCATCGCGGGATGACCGGGCCAGCCGGTACAGCAATGAAGTCAGTTTCATCCTCTCTCTCCCTTCCGCTTTCGCCGTTTCTCCGCCGGCGCCGGGTTCCGTCCCCGTGCTTTTTTTACGGCCCGTGAGGCGTTAGAATCATATACGCATAATATATTGTCAACCGGACAGAAGGAAGGTTCATGGGCGTGGTGGGGCCCGTTCCCCGGGATACGGACAAAATGATCCGGCAGCTGTCGCTGGTTGCGTACCTGATGTCCAAAAGGGGCAGGAAGGTGGACGCGCCCACCATCCGCTGGGATGTAGAGGGTTACGGCGATGAATCCCAGACCGACGAGGCTTTCGCCCGCCGTTTCTACGCCGATCGCGCCGAACTGGCTGAGTTGGGCATCAGGATCGAGAGCGGACCCAGCGAACTGGGCGAAGGCGACGTTTACTGGCTGCCGGAGGAGAACTTCTACCTGCCGCCGGTCCGGTTCTCGCCGGAAGAGCTGGCGGCGCTGCATACCTGCCTCTGCCTGCTGGACGGACAGTTCGCCTACAGCCGCCTGCTGAGGCTGGCGTTACAGAGTCTGGCGCTGGGCAGCGGCAACACCCTGGACGACGAGGTCACCGGCTGCATCTCGGTGAACCTGCTGTCCTCCGGCTTCGATGCCACCATCGCCGCCAGGCAGGCGCGTATGGAAAAGGCCATCGCCCACCGCAAGACCATCGTTTTCGATTATCACAGTCTGGGGAGCCGGCAGGCGGTGGAACGCCTGGTCGATCCCTATGGCATGTTCCTGACCAGGGGCGACTGGTACCTGGTGGGATACAGCCACAAACGCGATGCTGTCCGCGTCTTCAAGCTGCGCCGCATCGAAGGAAAGATCCGCAACGCCACCGGCGCCGAACACGATTTCGAAAGGCCGGACGCCTTCGACCTGTGGCACTACGCCCGTCAGGAACCGTGGCAGATGGGAGCAGTCAGCGGCAGCGCCGTGGTCGAGATCTCACCACGCCGCGCCTGGTGGGCGCTGGCCAACCTCTCCCGCTGCGGCGAGCTGGAGGAGACCATCGGCGGCGGCGTTATCTTCCGCACCGATTACGCGGACGGACACCAGCTATGCTCCCTGGTGCTGGGGTTGAGGGACGACGCCGTCCTGGCCGCCCCCGCAGAGTTGAGGGAAACCATGAAACAGGTGCTGGAGAACGTGGCT
>CAJVWY010000024.1 GCA_913009925.1 uncultured bacterium | reverse complement strand
CGGTAAAGGCCGGCCTCCGAGAACCAACTGTCAAACGAGACGTGGAAACGTTCCAGGTCGGCGCGGATACCTGCCAGCACCAGTTCACAGCCCCGGTTGCGGAAGAAGGCGACCGCCTTCGGCGTCGGCTCCGGCAGCAGCTCGTCCTCCATCCTGCCGCCGATCTCGGCGGCGATTCTCTCCGCCAACTCAACCAGGTACAAACCCTGGTAACCGTCTTCAGGCAACTTGGTGTCCAGGCCCCTGACCTGGCCGTACCTGGCGGCCAGAGACCTGCCGAACAGATCCATCTGCGAGCCGTAGTCATTGATGTAGAACTCAGTGGTGACCTGGTGCCCTGCGAACTGAAGGATACGCCTGAGCGAATCACCATAGGCGGCGTAGCGGGCATGGCCGGCATGCAGGGGACCCGTCGGATTGGCGCTGACGAACTCCAGCAGGTAGTTCTCGGGCCTGGCGGGCTGGCTGCGCCCGAAGGCGTCGCCACCGGCCAGCGCTGAAGACACCGCTTCCGCCAGGGAAGCGTCGGTGAGGAAGAAGTTGATGAAACCCGGCCCGGCTATCTCCATGGTTCGGCAGGCCCGGGAGAGGTCCGGATCGTCCTCCAGGTCCGATAAGAGTTCAACGGCCAGCTCGCGGGGAGGTCGGTGTGCTTTGGCTGACGCGGCCATGGCCAGGTTGAGCGAAAGGTCCCCATGGTTACTGGCTGCCGGCCGCTCCAGGGAGATGGAGCCGGCCAGCTCGGCGGCTCCCCATGAATCGAGGCGTTGGCGCGCGGACTTTGCGACCATATGGGTAAGGCTTTGGAGAAAATCCCCATCCATGTCAGCGGTCCTCGCCCTTTTCCCTGAGCTTTCTGCGGGTCTTTGCAACCTGGCGCGAGGTTTCCTCACGGGCTTCACCGTTGATGGTGAAGTAGACGTGGAGGTGGTCGCCTTCGGCGGCGCTGGCGGGCAGGGCCGACCGGGGCACGGCAACTTCGCGGCCGTTCAACAGGAGGACGGCCGTGTCACCCTCGAAGCGGTCCAGATAACAGTCGGCTCCGGAGGTCAACTTGTCGCCGTGGTCGCGGTGATCAACTGTTCCAGGGTCAGTGTTTCAGCGGGAGTGCCGGCCGTGATCAGCACATCGCCTTCCTCCAGGATGGTCTGCGGGCCGGGATTGGTATCGAAGTTGTGGCCCGGCTTTTTGACGGCCAGGATCGATGTGCCGGTCTTCTGGCGTATCTGCAACTCCTTGATGCTCTTGCCCAGCACCGTCGAATCCCCGCTCAGCTTTAACTGCTCCACCCTGATCTCCAGCTCACCGCCGCCGGTGACGACCTCCAGGTAATCGCTTACCATGGGCTTCATCATCAGGTTGGCCATCTCCCGGCCGCCGATGGAGTAGGGAGACACCACCTTGTCGGCGCCGGCCTTCTCCAGCTTGTTACGCGAATCTTCGGAGTTGGCCCGGGCCACTATCTGAATGTCCGGGGCGATGACCCGTGCGCTCAGGGTGACGAAGACGTTGCCGGCATCAGAGTCTACGCAGGCGACCAGACCGGCGGCGTTATGGATACCCGCTTTACGCAGCACCTCATCGTTGGCGGCGTCACCCTCGACGAACAGGTATCCGTACTCCTTGCAAAGGGCGATACTGGCGGAATCGGCGTCCACCACCACGAAGGGTTTGCCGGACTTGGAGAACTCCCCGGCTACCTGCTCGCCGACGCGGCCGAACCCACAGATGAGATAGTGGTTTTTCAGATCCGATAACTTTTTTTTCATACTCCTCTCCTCCAGCAGTTCAGCAAGATACCCACCTATCAGAAAGTCTATCAGTGACGTGAAAACGTACAACAGGATGCCGACTCCGGTTGCTATGAGAAACACAGCCAGTAGCTGGCCGCCCAATGTTGCCGGCATCTCCCCCATGCCCACAGTCGACAGCAGGTTCAGTGTCGTCAGGAAGCCGGCCATGGGAGACTGGTTCTCCAGAATGATGAAACCCACAGTTCCGGCGGCGGCGATACATATCAGCACCCCGATCAGGGCAAGGATGCGTATGGGAGAAAGTCTGCGATATCTCATCTATTTCCATGGCTTCTTGGAGGCTGAACCAGTCTAACTTAACAAAGTCGGATATTTCAATGAAGAAAGACCGCGTCTGCGGTCTTTCCGGGAGACGAGGTTTTGCCGGCGGGGCTACAGGAATGGCAGCCCTCTGGTCTCTTCCTCTTCGTATGTGGGTTGAGTGTCCGGTGCATACAGCGCCTCGCGAACAATCACCGGCATATTACGCCACAGGCAGATGCCGTCGCGGAGGTACTTCCGTTTCTGGGTCGGCGTACACCCGGCGTTGCAGTAGGCGCAAAGCTCCTCGCCGGGCAGGTTCTTCTTGGCGCGGGTCGGGCGCTGGCCCTCGTCCAGGCGGCGGCTCACCTCCAGCAGCAGGTGTTCCACGTTGATGTGTGGCGGCAGAGGGAAACATACCGCCGGGAGCGGCACGGTGAACCTGAAGGACCCCTCCACCCAGTTGGAAAGTTCCAGCGTGTTCTCATAGGCCTGTTCCCTGATGATGTCGACTATCGCCTGATGGTCCACCTTGCCGCTTTTCATCAGGGTCAGACCGATGAATTCGCGTTGATGGCGAAAGCGCGATGCCAGTACGATCTTTCTCAACTGCGGCTGGGTGATGTGTCCCGACTTGACCAGCCTGGCTCCCAGAAGATGATCGGATCGGGGGACGGAGACAGCTTCCACGAAGCCGTCCTCCAGATAGATGACGGCGTGTTCCTCGTTGTCCTCCAGTTCCAGGATGCCCGACTTGCCGTAGCTGGCAAGTAGCTGCAGCACCATGAACACGGAGAACTGGCTTATCTGACCCCAGAGAATCATCGATCGTGGACTTGTGGTGGAAACATGCTCACTAGATTTATCGGCAGCGGTGGAAATACGCTTGAAGCGGCCGGTCACCCGGAAAGGCTCAGGCCCCTTTGCGAATCCGGCGGCTGGCGGGCTTGTCGGCGCTGACGATCCTGATGAACTCGACGACGATCCGTTTGTCGAACTGGGTGCCGACGTTGCGACTCAGCTCCTCCAGCGCCTTGTCCACCGACAGTGCCTTGCGGTAGGGGCGGTCCGAAGTCATGGCTTCGTAGGAATCGGCAACGGCGAGGATCCTCGCTCCCATGGGAATCTCCTCGCCGGTGAGATTGTCCGGGTAACCTTTGCCGTCGTACCGTTCGTGATGGTGGCGCACCACTGGCTGTACCGGGAAGGGGAAGTCCACCGGCTTGAGGATGCGGTCGCTGAGGACCGGGTGTTTCTTGATGATGTTGAACTCCTCGACGGTAAGCTTGCCCGGTTTGGTGAGGATGGCGTCCGGGATACCGATCTTGCCCACGTCATGCAGGTAACCCGCGTAGCGGATGGTCTGCAGCTCTTCACCGTCCAGGCCCAGGCCGCGCGCCGTAGCCTCGGCATACAGGGATACCTTCTCCGAATGGCCGCGGGTATAGGCGTCCTTGGCGTCGATGGTCTCCGCCAGGGATTTAATGGTACCGACAAAGGCATCCTGAAGGTTTTCGTATATCTGGGAGTTCTCGATGGCGATAGCCGCTTCGTTGGCCGCCGTGGTAAGCAGGTTTATCTCGTTCTTTTTTAGATAGCGCGGCTCGTCGAAATATATGCAGATGACGCCCAGGGTCTGGCCCTTGGCCATCAGCGGCAGGGCGATGAGCGATGAATAACCCTGGACCGCGGCCACGTGTTTCCAGGGGGCGTAGGACTCATCGCTTTCCACATCGTTGACGAAGAAGGGCCTCTGCTGTGAAAAGGCCTTACCCAGGGGTCCGCTGCCTATGGGGGTCCTGGATTTCTTGTTCACGATCCAGACATATTCCGCCGAGAGGTTGTAGCTGGCGGCGATATTGAGGTACTGGCACCGGTCGTCGGGCAGCAGTACGGAGGCGTACTGGGCGCCGATGAAGTTGCCCACCCGCTTGGCGACGATGCCCACCACCTCCTGATAATCCAGCGTGGAGGTGAAAGCCTGACTGATCTTGTGCATGATCGACAGTTCGCGTACCTGCCATTCGGTCTTCTCGTAAAGCTGGGCGTTCTCGATGGCCACGGCGGCCTGGCTCATGAGAATCTGGTAAAATTCTATTTTCTTGGAAGAGAAGGGGCTGCGCTCCCAGCGCCGCATCTCCCCCAGGGTAACCACGCCCAGCACCTCGCCCTTGGAGATGAGCGGCAGCAGCAGTCCCGACCTGGTATCGCTGGTAAGCGCCCATTCCCACTCCTGTTGCGATGCGCCGTTGATCAGATGCTCATCGTGCTTGAGCACCAGCGGCTCCATGCTCTCCACCACGCGGCGATGATATTTCACCGTGTCCAGGGGGATGCGCTGGCCGATGCCCTTATGCCAGTCCGATACCTCCCGGGTGGTCGATTCTGCTTTGACCACCATGTTCTCGCCGCTCTCGTCCAGCAGGGCGATGCGGCAATAGGTGACCTTCATCGACACCGCTATTTTCTCACACAGGATCTGCAGGATCTTGTCCACATGAAGCTCGGATGATACGGCGACGCTGGCGCTGAGCAGCAGGCGCACCTCCTCTTCGCGGCTTCCCAGCGAAACGGCCATCTCGTCGAAGGCGCGGGCCAGGTTACCGACCTCGTCTTTCCTGGTTATGCCGGAAGGCCGTCGCCAGCCCTCCTCGCCCACCAGCCGTGTGGATTCCGTAAGTTCCTGAACGGGCCGGATGAGAAGACGGCTGAGCAGGAAGTACAGGATCACCAGCAGAATGATCAGGCCGGCGTTGGAGATGATGGCGAAGCGGATCTTCTGCGACAGGATGAGACTGTCCCGTGCTGTCTCGCTCATGTTGATGCTGATGGAGGCGATGGTACCGCCATCGCTGTCATGGAGAGGGGCCAGCATTTCCATTATTTTCTTTCCCTCATCGGTGGTCTGGCGGCCGGAACCGGAGCTGTCAGGCCCTCCGGAAGATTCATCCGCAACCTTTTCGATGAACCGGGTCTCACCGTTGAAGATGGGGGCGGCTTCGTCTTTATCCGCCATTCTGCCGATGGAATCGGCGGCGCTGCTGGCGATGACCACCACTCCTTCTCGCGTTGGTGCGTAGACCGATACATTCTCCAGCTCTTCATTTTTTTTAACCATGGAATCGATCTGCCGCTGGAACTCATCGACTTTCAGTTCTCCCGGAACCGAGTGGACATCCAGCTCTGATTCGAAGAAACCGGCGAGCTGCACCGCCCGCCGCATGTATTCCTTGTTGATGGCGTCCGCAAGGTTGTTGGCGGTATAGAAATTAAGTGCCAGAGAGAGAGCAGCCAGCATTACGATAATAAGTATGGAAAGCTTGCCGCGTAAGCCAAGCCTTGAGATGATGCCCACTCTCATTCGTCCTCGCCCGTAAAAGTATGCAGAATCGAGCCTATGGAGGCTCCACTAGATAATCGGCCGATGGCGAACAGGCTTTAGTGGGACGGGGCCGGTCTATCCCTGTTTATGCCGGGAGCGGTAGTCCTCGATGGCCTTTTTCAGGCCGTCGGATGCGAGGTTCGAACAGTGCATCTTTTGAGGCGGCAGGCCGCCGAGAGCTTCGGCGACAGACTTTTTGGAGATATCTTCGGCTTCATCCAGGGTCTTGCCCTTGGCCATCTCCGTCACCATGCTGCTGGTGGCGATGGCGGCGCCGCAGCCCAGGGTCTTGAACTTGACATCCTCGATACGTTCCTGATCATTGACCTTGATGGTGATGCGCATGACATCGCCGCACTGGGGGTTGCCTACCTCCCCCACACCATCCGCGTCTTCAACCTCGCCCATGTTGCGGGGGTTCTGGAAGTGGTCCATCACTTTTTCTGTATACACAGTTACCTCCTTGGGATTAATCGTTGGACAACTCTCAGCTGGCCGCTTCGCAATCACAACCATCGGACTTGCTGCCGCTGGCGCACTGCTTGGAGCCACGCTTGTATACCGGCGACATGCTGCGCAGGCGTTCCACCACTTCCGCCAGCGCCTTGACGGCATTATCTGCGTCCTCCCGGGTGTTATCCTGCGACAGGCTGATGCGCACCGAACCATGGGCCAGTTCCACGGGAATGCCCAGGGACAACAGGATATGAGAAGGCTCCAGCGTGCCCGAGACGCAGGCGGACCCAGTGGAGACGTATATGGGTTTGGTGTCGGCCGATGTGGGATAGGACAGCGACAGCATGATGGACTCGCCCTCGATGCCCTCGATGGAGAAATTCACGTTGTTGGGCAGGCGCCGGCTCCGGTGACCGTTCAGGCGGATGTCCTCCATGTTTTTTTCCATGGAGTCGATGATGTAGTCCCGTAGTCCGGTCAGGCGCTCCATCTCCTTCTCCAGTCGTCCTCGCGCCAGTTCGGCGGCCTTGCCCAGGCCGACGATGCCCGGCACGTTGTGGGTACCAGGGCGGCGCTTGCGCTCCTGGCCGCCGCCGTGCAACAGGGGTGTGATACGCGCGCCGCGCCGGATATAAAGGGCGCCCACCCCCTTGGGCCCGTAGAACTTGTGGGCGGAAAGGGAGAGAAGGTCACAGTCCATGACCTGAACGTCTACGGGGATATGGCCCACTGACTGCGCCGCGTTCACATGGAGCGGTACCTTTTTCTCTCTGGTGACGGCGCCTATCTCGTCGATGGGTTGTATCGTGCCTATCTCGTGGTTGCCGTGGACCATGGTGACCAGCACCGTATCATCCCTGATGGCCCCGCCCACCGCCTCCGGGTCCACCAGGCCGTCGCCGTCGACCGGCAGGTAGGTGATGTCCCATCCCTTCTTCTCCAGGAACCGGCAGGGCATGAGGATGGAGTGGTGCTCCGCCTCGTTGGTGATGATATGCCTCCCCCTGGGCTCCAGCGCGTCCGCCGTTCCCTTGATGGCCCAGTTGTTGGATTCTGTGGCGCCGCTGGTGAAATAGACCTCCTTGGCGTCCGCGCCGATCAGGTCAGCCAGGCGCTGCCTGGCCTCCTCTATCGCCTGCTTGGCCTCGGATCCGAGCGCGTACAGGGTAGCGGGGCTGCCGAATTTCTCGGAGAGCCATGGCTCCATTGCCTGGAGGACTTGGGAGTCAGTCCGGGTGGTGGCGGCGTTGTCCAGGAATATGGCATCTTTCATCTGCAGCACCTCCTGTTGTTCTTAATACCCTTTTTTACAGGAATTCCCATCATGTAGCCTTGCGTACCAGGAATTTCATCTGATTGCCATACTCTTCTCGGCCGAGGAAATCGTTGCCCGTACCGGTACACCACGCCGGTATATCAGCCTTGGCCCCCTCGTCGTCCGCCCAGACTTCCAGCACCTGCCCCGGCCCCAGGTCTATCATTACTTCGGACATCCTGACGATGGGCAGCGGGCAGTGCAGGCCGATACAGTCCAGCTTGGAGTCCGGCGTGATTGCCGTACCAGCAGCCTGGGCGCTGCCGCCGGCTGAGATCAGGTCATTCAGCGTGGTCTGGCCCAGGACCTCCTCACTGGCGCTCTTGAGACGTGACCAGACATCGACCAGGCCGCAGCCATTGAAACGGTTACAACCGCTGTCGGCGTTACTGCCGTCACATTGGGCCGGTGATACCGGCCCCTGAAGCAGCGTCACCACATCCAGCAGGCTGATATCCTCCGGAGGCAGGTTGAGGGTGTAACCACCCGTCGGCCCACGCGAACTGTTCAGTATCCTGCCGTTTACCAGGGCACGCAGTACCTGAGTGAGATAGGGAAGCGGTATCTGCTGCCGCCGGGAGATATCCGACCTGTTCACCGGTTTTTCAGCCGGGTTATTGGCGATGTCCACCAGCGCCCTTATGGCATATTCACTTTTCTGTGAGATGAGCATGTATTGGCAAGTGAGGTAGAAGAATAATTGTATAGTTGTTTAGTCGACATTATCACAATCATTTGAAAGGTGGTAGTGCCGGTCGATTAAACCAGCGCTTGAATCTATCCATACGGGTTGCTCTTAGGGAAAGTGCCGGCAACACCGGCCGTTTGAATGGCTTAAAAAATAAGGGTTTCTGATGGGATGCTATATAAGCAGGGCTTATATTCCTTCGGTACGTCCGAAGGCACCGGTGAAGTTCCCGTAGATGCTCTCTGCCAGGTCCTTGGGTGAAACGTCACGGATAGCGGCAAGTTCAGCGACAATGAGCGGTATATGGGCGGGGCTGTTTTCCTTCCCCCGGTACGGCGCCGGCGTCAGGAGGGGTGCATCCGTTTCCGTCAGGAGGAGCTCCGAGGGGATAAGCGTCGATGCCTTCCGGAGATCGGCTGCGTTGCTGAAGGTGACGTTGCCGGCGACGGACATGTAATATCCCGATTCGGCGCAGCGGCTCACATACCGGTAAAGGGAAAAACAATGGAGCACCACTGTGAGGCCGTCCGCCTCGGCCCCCAGTATTTCCAGCGTATCCTCTTCCGCATCGCGCGAGTGGACGATGAGCGGCAGGTTGCAGCGACGCGCCAGCTCTATCTGTCGACGGAACATGTCTTTCTGCGCCTTGCGGGGAGCGCGGTCGCGATAGTAGTCCAGTCCGGTCTCGCCGATGGCCGACACGGCCGGTGACTGAGCCATCTCCGCCAGCCGCTTCATGGTGTCGCTGCCGGTCCTTGCGGCGTTATGGGGATGGATACCCACGGCGGCCGACACCTCTGCCCGGCTCCAGGCGAAAGCGACCGCCCGCCTGCTGGTTTCCAGGTCGATGCCCACCGCCATGATCCTTCTTACACCCACGGCCGCCGCTGCCTCCAGGGCCTGGGCGGGGTCATCCAGCAGGTCCAGGTGAGCGTGGCTGTCTACCAGGTTATCCATCGGCCGCCGCCTTTGGCCCTCTCAGTCCAGCTTGGGGAACAGCGGCTTTCCCGGCTGTACTTCAGCGCCGCCGGGCATCCTCCCCCATTCCGCCTGCTGCAGCATGATCTCACCGGAGCCGGGAGTGATGCCCAGCTGTCCAAGTATCTCCAGGGTGGTATCCGGCATATACGGGTGCAGGAAGACGGCGCTGAGTCTCAGCCCTTCGGCCAGGTTATAGAGAACGGCGTTCAGTTCGGTGCCACGGTCCGGCTCCTTGGCCAGTTTCCAGGGGGCCATGTCCTCCACATACTTGTTGAGACTGCGCACAAAGCGCCACACCAGTTCCAGGCTGCCGCTCAGGTCCACTCTGGACATGGACGCGGCGAACTCTTCACCCAGGCGCGTGGCCGCAGCGAA
Organism: uncultured bacterium; assembly: GCA_913009925.1. Taxonomy (GTDB): domain Bacteria; phylum Actinomycetota; class Thermoleophilia; order BMS3ABIN01; family BMS3ABIN01; genus BMS3ABIN01. The sequence goes on along the minus strand of CAJVWY010000024.1, from coordinate 1,560 downwards.
CAGGTCACCGCCGCTGTCCGGCGGCGGTTCGGGAATCACCCCGCCGCGGTATTTGAGTATCATGGCCAGCGTGCGGCTCAGCAGGTTACCCAGATCGTTGGCCAGCTCGCTGTTGTAGCGGTTTTCGAAACCCTCCAGGGAGACCACACCGTCCTGGCCGAAGGTGACCTCGCGAAAACAGTAGAAGCGGAAAGCGTCGACTCCGTATTTATCCATCACCTCGAAGGGGTCGAGGACGTTACCCCGCGTCTTGCTCATCTTCTCGCCGCCCATGAGCAGATAACCATGGATGAAAAGGTGGCGGGGCAGCTCCATGCCGGCGGCGATGAGCATGGCCGGCCATATCACCGCATGGAACTTGAGGATGTCCTTGCCCATGAGGTGATAATCTACGGGCCAGAAGCGTTCCAGCAGGTCCTCCTCCCGGGCGTACTGGAGCGCAGTGATGTAATTGAGCAGGGCATCCACCCAAACGTAGACCACCTGACTCTCGTCCCAGGGTATGGGAACGCCCCATTGGAGCGACGCCCGGCTGATGCTGATATCTTCCAGTCCCTGGGTGATGAAGCTGCGGGCCTCGTTGAAACGGCTTTCGGGCATGATGAACTCCGGATGCTGTTCCATGTGGTCCAGTATCCGTTCCTGGTAGCGGGAGAGCCGGAAAAAGTAGTTCTCTTCCTCCACCGTCTGCGGCTCCGTCCCGTGATCCGGGCACTTGCCGTCCACCAGGTCCTTCTCCGCGTAGAAGGCCTCGCAGGAGCTGCAGTAAAGTCCCCGGTACGACCTGCGGTAGATATCTCCCTGGTCGTAGAGGTTCTGGATGAAAGCCTGCACCTTGGCGCAATGCTCGCTGTCGGTGGTGCGGATGAAGAAGTCGTTGGTAGCGTTGACCTGTTCTACCAGCGCCTTGAACTTGACCACCATCTCGTCCACGTGTTGCTGGGGGGAAAGGCCCCGCCGCGCCGCCGCCTGGGCTGCCGGGTTGCCATGCTCGTCAGTTCCTGTCAGGAAGAAGACATCGTCGCCCAGTTGCCGGTGGTAGCGCGCCAGTACGTCGGCGGCGATGGTGGTGTAAGCATGACCGATGTGGGGCACGTCGTTGACGTAATATATGGGTGTGGTCACGTAAAATTCGCTCAAATGACTGTTTCCATGTCTCGCGGTCAGGTCCGTGGCTATATTAACAGCATCAGGGATGCAGGCAAAGACAGGGGGCGGGAAGAGCGGTCCGGATGGCTTCCGGCGGCGGACGCCGGCAGGTATACAGCAGAGATAACAACACCGCTCCGGCCGGCAGGCTGACCGGCCACGGGAAGGGCGTCTTTCCCCTCTCCCCGGCGGCCTCCGCCAGGTGGGCGGTAGGCAGGGCGGTGAACCCGGTTATGGCCGTGCCCAGTGCGCCGGTTATGCCGGATACCGCTTCCGCCGCCTGTGTACCGGCTCTGGTGCGGCCGGTCATGAGCTCATGGGCGGGACTGACTGCGGTTGCGGCCCTGTCAGTGCGGAAGAGCGCATGTCTGCACTCCAGACACATACCATTATCTCGTATGACGTCTTTCG
>CAJVWY010000023.1 GCA_913009925.1 uncultured bacterium | reverse complement strand
TTCACGTCAAGAACACCGGCAGCATCGACGTCAACAGCCTGCTCACCAAGATCACCCTCACGAACGCCTTGACCGGTTGTACCGCCAATGTTAATTGCGGCCTGGCGGACATGATCGACATGCTCGAATACAACGATGATACCAGTGTCGGCTCCGGTGCGTATTTCGTCGATTACTTCAAAGCGGACTATGACACCGGTGGACCAGGTGACGCCGGAAACCCCGACGGGCATCTGTCCCTGGCTGAATGGGACAACGCTCACAGCGCTGCTCCCCGCGACGCCTATGACACCTCGTGGTACTGTGACGGATCCGAGCCGGCGCCGGGCAATCTGCCCTGCGTTTTGGCCAACGGGGTAACTACCGACAGGGGCACCCCTGCGAATCCGTACTTCTTCCTCCATATCAAGTGGCAGCTGAGGACGGATGCCGGCAACACTTACCAGGGCCAGACCGCGACCATGAAACTGAAGATCAACGGTCAGCAGACCTGGGCTCCCGGAGATACAGGCTGGCCGGCGGAGAACGTCTAAGCCAGTTATACTCCCGGGCCGGCCTTCACCGCGTCGAGCGGTTGAAGGGCCGGCCCGGAGGTGACCATCTGTTTCGTGGACATGAAACAGTCATCGGCTCGTGCGTATAACAGGGGAAGATATGAAACGAACAATAGTGATGAACCTGCTTCTGGTATGCCTGGCGGCATTAATGATAGGTATGGGCACCTCCGCCTATTTCAGCGACAGCGCTGCCAGTACGGATAACCTGTTCCAGGCCGGGACAATGGATTTCCGTATCGCTGACCCGGATACACTCACCAACCAGTTGTTCAATGCTACAAACATGAAACCCGGCGACAGCGCCACTGCGTTCATTGCCGTGGTCAATGACAGTACGCCCAACATGGGCATGAAATGGCACGCCTGGATAGATGGTTTCGACAGCGGCATTCTCGACGATGTACTGGAGGTCAGGGTCATCCTGCATCCGTCTTCCGGATACGACTACTCCGGGCTTGCCGCCGCCGGTTACACCATTGCCGGGCCCGGTGACCGATTGATCACCGACTGGACACCCATAACGAATCTGGCGAATGGGAACACCATACTGGAATGGGCCCCGCCCGCGGCGGTTGCTTTCGAGCCCGGCTGGGCGGCCGTTTACCGGCTGGATGTCCGCGTCAGCGCCACCGCCGGCAACGCCTATCAGGGGTCCAGCTTTACCGGCGATATCAACTTCGCGGCTACCCAGTATGAGAACCCGGGTTGGTAGTTAATCCAACGGAGGTACGGATTTGAGAGTCATCACTTTCCTGGTCAAGGCGACATTGATTTTCATAGTTTGCCTGTTGGTATCGTTGTCGGTCGCGATCTTCATGATGCAGACGAGGCCGTTTAAAGACATGCCGGTCATCGGTAACTACGAGCCACTGATGGTATTGAGCGGCAGCATGGAGCCACAGCTCAAGGTCGGCAGTGTGGTTTTCATCACCAGGGTGGACCCAGACCAGATACGTGAGGGTGACATAATCACATTCAGCTCACCGGTTGATTTAAGCCGGTCCCGGTCTTCAGATCAGACCTTGACCACCCACCGGGTGGTCAGTGTCATCGAAAAGGACCAGACGAGGTTTTTCCAGACAAAAGGAGACGCTAATAACGATGTTGACGGCCGCCTGGTCGACGAATCAGAGGTCAAGGGCAGGGAAAGTTTTGACATTCCATATCTCGGTTATGTCAGCCATTATCTGCGGGGCAGAAGCGGTTTCCTGATACTGGTGAGTCTCGGACTGGTAATCATCGCTTACGAAATCAGCAGCACGGTATTCAGGATCAACAGGGAGAGGTTCGTTAGCTGATCATGAGGAGCACAGGGCGATGTCATTTAGAAACAAGCTGATAATTCAAAGCCTGGTGGCTATAATCGCCCTCATCTCATTGCTGATGATTGAAACCAATGAAGACATATTTGTGACGAAAGCCGCATTCTCCGGGCAGGCAGCCAGCACCGGTAACTATTTTTCTGCGGCTGATACATTCCAGGTCCCGGGGCAGCCGATTATCTCGAATGTCAACACGATTGCTGCCTGTTACGGCGCTACTGTTTCCTGGGAGACCAACCTGCCCGCCGACAGTGTAGTCCAATGGTCCTACGCGCCCGGTGGGCCCTTCACGACCCTGTCCGATTCGAATCCGGTAAATAGCCACAGTGTCCAGATTACGGGTCTTGCCTCCGGAACAACCGTGTATTTTCTGGTCAGTTCAACAACAGCGGACGGTTACAGTTCGACAAGCGGCGAAGCCGGTTTCGACACCCTCCATGGCGGCAAGCCGAACCTGTCGCTAAGCCAGGTTGAATCATTCTGGGGAACTTATGACGACTATATCGCCGGTCTGCTGTCGGTCGAGTATCGTATCAGTGATTATGGCAGTACTGATGCGTTTCAGGTTACTATTATCGACGCCCATAACACCAACGGCGTGTTGTTCCTGGACTCCTCCCCATGGGTAGCCGATATTCCCGCCGGCAGTTATTCTCCATTCGTATTCCGCTATCTGATCAGCCCGACGGTAACCAGTTTCGATTCAACTATCTATGCGACAGCGCAGGACCCCTGTGGCGCTGTTTATTCATACCCCGGTCCCCACCCCTGATGTCGCTATCGCCTTTATCCCCTCAGGTTATTTCAGCGTCAGCAACTTGCGGGAAAATCCGGTGAGGAGTTCAGCACCGGTGCTGTTTACCAGCACCGTATCCTCGATGCGCACGCCGGTGCGGCCGGTGTAAATGCCGGGTTCGATGGTGACGGTCATGCCGGCCGCCAGGGTGTCCCTTGATCCGGGCGCCAGCACCGGCCCTTCGTGCGCCTCCAGGCCCACGCCGTGTCCCAGCGAATGGCCGAAGGCCTCACCGAAGCCGGCGGCAGCTATGCTGTCCCGGGCTGCTTTGTCGACCGCGGCGCAGCAAGCGCCCGGCTTTGCCGCCTCTATGGCCATCTCCTGCGCATCCATCACCGTCCGGTAGATCTTTTCCTGCCTGGGTGAGAGCCTGCCGGTGGCGAAGGTCCTGGTTATATCGCAACAGTAGCCTTCCACAGTGGCGCCCAGATCGATAACCACCAGCTCCTCCCTGTTTATCATCCTGTCGCCGGCTATGCCATGGGGCATGGCCGAGCGGGGACCGGAGGCGACGATTATCTCGAAGGGAAGGGGACCGCTCCCACCCTTCCGCATGGCTGACTCCAGCAGCCAGGCGACCTCCTTCTCAGTCCTGCCGGTCACCTTGTACCACCTGAGCTTCTCCAGGGCCGCATCGGCGATGCGCGATGCCCTGCGTATTCGGTCGACCTCGGACCTGCGCTTTACCTGCCGTTGCTTCTCTATGGTTCCACCGGAATCGCGCAACTTGCTGCCTTTCAGGTTGCGCCTCAGAAGCAGGAAATCATGGTGACTCACCCGGGAGTATTCCACGCCAAGCTCGCCGAGCTTCAGCCGTCTCTTCCTGACGAAACGGCACATTCCCTGAAGCAGACCTCCCTTTACGATAAGGACTTCGTGATCTTTCACCTCTTTTGCCGCCTGGTCCTGGTAACGGAAATCGGTGAAGAAATACCGGCGGCGCCGGGTGATGAGTACGCATCCACAGGAGCCGGTGAAACCGGTAAGATAGCGGACGTTGGGCTGGTAGGTGACGAGCAGTGAATCGATATTAACCGGGAGTGCTGTCACTTGCACTGTCATTCCGAGCGAAGCGAGGGATCCGCTTTTCCCGCCTCGAACCGCTTGACCAGCCAGGCGAGCGCCTCCTTGTATCCTTCCATCCCCTTGCCGGAGATGGTCAGGTCACAGACATCGCTGATTACAGAACGGCGCCGCCATTTCTCCTCGCGGCTGGCGATGTCGGACAGGTGTACCTCGACCACCGGCGCCACCACCATCTCCAGGGCATCGTGCAGGGCGTAGCTGTAATGGGTCCAGGCGCCGGGGTTTATCACCATGCCGTCGACCCGTTTCCTCAGTTCATGTATCTTTTCGATAAGCTCGCCCTCGTGATTTGTCTGAAAGGTGACACACCTGATACCGTGTCGACGCGCGGCATCGACGAACTCACACTCCAGTTCTCCCAGATTCCTGTTACCGTAATGTTCCGGGTCCCTCTCTCCCAGCAGGTTGAGATTGCATCCGTGCAGCAGGGCTATGATGCGGTTCTCGTTCATCTGCCCTGTTCCACCGCCATCAGGCTGTTTACGGCATACTCCAGCTGCGTGGCACTCACATCACAGTTGATGACCGGTTCGCCCAGCTCCCTGAGCAGGACCATGTTTGCGGATGTATCATCAGCCTTCTTGTCGCTGGCCATTGCCGACAGCACCTCGCCGGCGTCCACCCCTTCCAGCCTCACGGGAAGCCCGAGCGCATCCAGCAGCACCCGCAGCCGGTCCCGGTATTCGGGGTCCAGCTGCAGGACTTCGTATGAAAGACGCAGGGCCGCCAGCAGCCCCAGCGCCACCGCCTGGCCATGGGAATACGCCTTGTACCGTCCCGCCGCCTCGATGCCGTGCCCGACCGAGTGGCCCAGATTGAGTACAGCCCGGCGTCCGCGATCCCGTTCGTCCTCGGATACAACCGCCAGCTTGTATTCGATGCAGCGCCTGATCACCGGCTCGACGAAGGCCATGTCCAGACCCTGGAACCTGGTATAGCTGACCTCCAACGCCTCGAAGAAATCCTCACCGTATAGCAGGGTGTATTTGACTACCTCCGCCAGCCCCTCTGACAGCTGCTCCGGCGGCAAGGTCCGCAGCAGGTTGGGATCGGTGATGACGATGTCGGGCTGGTAAAAGGAGCCAACATAGTTCTTGGCCTCCTCGATGTTGATACCTACCTTGCCGCCGATGCTGCTGTCCACCTGTGAAAGCAATGTAGTGGGAATCTGTATCAGGCCGATACCGCGCATGTAGGTGCTGGCGACGAATCCCGCCAGGTCGCCGACCACGCCGCCGCCCAAAGCGCATACCGTATCACACCGGCGCGTGTCCATCTCGAACAGTCGTGAATAAAGCTGCGATGCCTGACTGATACTCTTGGCCCCCTCGCCGGCATCCACGACTATGTTATCGACCTCGACGCCGGCGGCACGGAACGAATCTTCCACCTGGGAAAGACAGATGCCGGCTACATTGCTGTCGGTAATGATCACAACCTTGCCGCCCCTGCCCAGGGACCTCCAGAGGTCCCCTGATTCCTCCAGGGCGCCGCCGCTCAGGTAGATGGGGTATTCCTTGCTCCTGGTGTTTGCCAACAGCTGGATCAAGCCTTTGCCGTCCCTTCCTCGCCGATCCTTTCCCGGACCATCGCTTCCGCCTCTTGTGCCACCGCCTCTACTTTCTTCCCGCGTGTATCGATAATCATACCTGCCGCCTCCCGGTAAAGACCGGTCCGCTCTTCATACAGTGACCTGAAACTTTCCAGCTCCGCCGCCAGCGGCCTGCTGCCCCCGCCGGCCCGGCGAAACGCCGTATCAACATCCTCATCCAGCAGCACTACCAGCGGCTCCCGTTTCAGCCGCTCCCTGATCCCCCTGCTGGTTACGGCGCCACCGCCCAGGGAAACTACCATCCCCCCCCTGAGAACTGCGGCTTTGTCCAGGATCCTGCTTACCACGTCCTCCTCCGCCCCGCGGAAAATAGCTTCACCCCTGCGCCGGAACGCTTCCGGTATGGACATGCCCATGCTGTTTACCACCTCATGGTCCGTGTCGATAAACTCCCAGCCCAGGCGCTTCGCCAGGCACTGGCCCACGGCGGTCTTGCCCGAGCCCATAAAACCGATGAGGATCACGGTCGGGGCCAACTCACCTTCAACCTTTCCCTGTATGCGACGAATGACGCCATCATGTCCTCCAGGCTGTCGCCGCCGAACTTTTCCAGCATGGCCCGTGCCAGTTCGATGGCCACCATGGCCTCCCCGACCACCGCGGCTGCCGGTACGGCACAGATATCGCTGCGCTCCTTATGCGCAGGAACTTCGGCGCCGCTGGTGATATTGATGGAACGAAGCGGTTTTGTGAGCGTGGGGATAGGTTTCATGCAGGCGCGCGCCAGCAGTGTTTCACCGTTTGTCATGCCGCCCTCCAGGCCGCCCGCCCTGTTGGTCTCGCGGTAATAACCACGACCGGGGTCGAAAAAAATCTCGTCATGAGCCTGCGATCCGGGTTTGCCGGCCAGTTGGAAACCGTCGCCGATCTCGGCACCTTTGATTGCGGGTATGCTCATCAGGGCGCCGCCGATACGCCCCCCCAGGCGTTCCGGCCCCGATGCGCTCGAACCCAGCCCCGGCACCAGCCCGAAGGCGGCCACCTCGAATACTCCGCCGAGCGATTCACCGTTCTCCCGGGCCCGGTCTATTTCCCGCACCATGTCATCCGCCGCGCTTCCATCCAGACAGCGCACCGGTGATTCATCAACAGCGCTGAGGTCTTCCGCAGCCATACCCGGGCTCACGCTGACCGAAGCCTCAACCTCGCCGATCCTGACCACATGGCTGAGCACCTGGACTCCGAATTCCGCCAGCAGCCTGCGCGCCAGCGCTCCCACGGCCACCCGTGATGCTGTCTCGCGGGCGCTTGCCCGCTCCAGCACGTTCCGGATGTCCCGGAAACCATACTTTTGTATTCCCGGCAGATCCGCGTGTCCCGGCCGCGGTACGGTCACCGGCTCCGCCGTAACATCCTTCCCATCCCCCTCGGCCGCCATGACTTCGGTCCAGTTTCGCCAATCGGCGTTGACTATCCTGAAGCTTACGGGAGAACCAAGTGTCATGCCATGACGCACCCCGCTTGATATGATGACCTGGTCCTTCTCTATCTTCATCCTGCCGCCGCGTCCATGACCCAGTTGACGGCGCGCCAGGTCCCGATCTATGTCCCGCTTCGACAAGGGCAGCCCCGCTGGTATCCCCTCGACGATGGAGACCAGTTCGGGCCCATGGGATTCGCCGGCGGTTTTGTAGCTGAGGGACATGCGACCTCCGTTTACGAATTGATATTGCCCTGCGGATTCATGTTATTCTACATGTCTTTGACTGAGGCAGGGCCGTAAAGACAGCCGCGGTATCTTAAAGGAATACTTACTTGGATGGTGGCGGCGTCGTGCCTCCACCAGTCGTGCCCCCGGTAGTACCGCCAGTAGTACCACCGGTGGTTCCTCCTGTGGTACCGCCGGTATAGCCACCTGTCGTCGTTGTTCCTCCCGACGGGTAGCTGCTGGGCGAGGTCGAACCCGTGGAAGGCGTCACTCCGGTAGAAGTTCCGGGTACCTGTGTCCCCTCCTGCTGAATGAAGGGATCTTTCCGGTCGAACACCTTGTTCCACATGGTCGACGAGCTCGTGGGGCTGCTCTGTACCTGCAGGGATTCCTTCTGGGTAGCCGAGGACCCACTGGACCGTTCCTCGTCCGTGCTCACCGTGGTTCTGCTCTGCGTCTCCGTCCGGGCCTTGGTCACCGGCGGTGGTGGCGTTTCCTCTTCACCACAGGATATGGCCAGTCCTATCGCCAGCATAACCAGGACCACCGCCGCCATAGCCGCCAGGACGGGCGAACCCTTGAACTCGTCTATTTTCTGTAAATAACCCTTCATAATGATTATCCGAGGCCTGTTGCTCCTAACCCCCGGTCTTGGTTTGATCTGAGTTGTTGCTGTCCTTTGCTGCGCGCCCGGCAGTCTTGGGCAGCGGCGCCGGCGTGGTCATGTAGGTATTTACCCCCAACCTGCAGGTCACATTCGGCCATTCCAGAAAGTCCCCCTGCTCCAGCTGCAGATCCACCACGCTGATGAAACGTCCGCTTACATTGACATCCGAGCCTTCAAGCCTGGCGTAGTTCTCGACGCGGTACAGGAAATCATTTACATCGAAGAACCTTCCCTCGAAAGTCAGATCCATGGGAATCACCGTATCTCCGCCTACATCCACCGGCTCCTTGGGAGCTATCTTCACAAAATCAATACCCGACTGATTGGCGCTCTGGTTCAGTTCGATGATGAGTGATGGCACCTGTTTATCCACCGGTACCAGCTTGTTGATCTTGAGCAGGTCCTCCTGGGCCTGCAACGCCGCCCGCTTCTCCTCCGGCAGCCTCTCAACTCGGGCCCTGTCCGTCTCGAACTGACGTTTTTCCGTATCCCTCAGCTTCTGCGCTTCGGCCACATCGTCCCGTTTGGGGCTTATCATAAGAAAATACCAGGCGACGATGAGGACCAGGACTCCCAGTCCTATCAGTATGTAAATATCCCGTCGCTTCAATTCCCGCCCCCGGACTAGTTGTTACCGGTGGTTGTACCGGTGGAGCCTCTGGTGCTCGTGCCGGTAGTTGCCGCCGTGGAGCCGCCTGTGCTTGTTCCACTGTTGGTAGTCGTTCCCGAAGGTCCCTCTTCACCGGTATTCGGCGCCGCCGCCGGCTTCTGCACCTCACCGGACTGCACCAGATCCGCGCCGACCTCGAAATTGATCGCCACATTGCCATTCTCGACCTGCTGCTTCTCGGCGGATATCAGGTTAATGTTTGTCAGGGCCGGTATGAGGGCCATGCGCACCATCATCACCGCCACCGTGTCCATGTCATTGGTGTAACCGTTAACGATAAAATCGTATTGCTTTCCTTCACTCGAACTGGTTTTCTTCTCGCTGACGACCAGCCCCGGCACCTCGCCGGTGATGGAATCCAGCCAGATGTCCTCGGGGATGACAAATGCCAGGTCGTCCAGTATTCGCGACCAGCGAACCCTCTGCGAATAAAGACCGATGATCGAGTTGAGACGGTTCTGTTTATTGTCCTGGGTGCTCTCGTAGTCCTCGAGCTCCTTCACCTTTGGCGCCAGCGCCGCGTTGCTCTTCTGGTAATCATGGTATTCCTGCTCGGTGTTGACAAGCTGCCGGTCGATGGCTACATAGGTACTGCCCATGGCTATAAGCAGGATGGCAGCGCCCGCCACCGGCACTATGTAGAACTGCCGGCGGAATTCCCTTTGTTGTTCCTCTATCGGTACCAGATTGACTCGCGGCATGGCTACTCCTCATCCTCCAGGGCCAGGCCGATGGCTATGGCTAATCTCGGTGCCAGGGCCTTGAGCTCATCATCCGACAGCTTGGACTTGTTGCCTGTTATCCTCACCAGCGGATCACCAAGCTCCACCTGGAAGGGGAACAGCTGGGAAAGGTGCCTGTCCAGATTCGGCAGCAACGCGCCGCCGCCGCTGAGCAACAGCCTGCCGATCGGAAGAGATTCCTCCTGGGAAATATAGTAGTCAAGCGAACGCCGCAACTCGTCGGCGAAGCTGTCAGTCGTTATCTCCAGCGCCCGCTGCACCGTCGCCTCTATCTCTTTTTCTTCCGCCAGCGCGCGGTCGTCGGCCTCCGGCCAGAACAGCTCCTTACCGCCGTCGTCTGCTCCCTCTCCGGTTTCGGCATGCTCATCCTTCTCATCGCCGGCATTCTCCTCGTCCCCCGGCGGCATCGGACCCTCCGGGAAATCTCCTCCCTGGGGTGGCAGATCATCATCGGCGCTGTCATCACCGTCCTGCCCCTCGTCCGTGGGTGAACCACCGTCGGTCAACGGTCCGCTTCCGGGAGGACCTGATTCCGCCCCCGGCGCGGCAGCACCCGGCTCTGGCAAGCCGATCCGTGTTTTCATGGTTTCCGCCTCGATGAACGGTACACCCAGTTGCTCCTGCACCGCCCGGGTGAAGTCATCGCCGCCAAAGGAGGTGATCCGGGTGAACTGGGGCTCACCGTTGGCCTCGATAACCATGTTGGTCACATCCGATGCTATGTGCACGATGGCTACCGCATGACCGGAAGGTGTGCCTTCGTCGAGAAAACTGTGGGGAGAGAACGAACGCAGCATGGCGAACGCCTGGAGATCGATTCCGTCGATGCTAAGCTTTGCCTTCTTCACCGCATCGATGTAATTCATCACCATGGTCTTCTGTGCCGCCACCACCAGCACCTTCTGCTTTCCTATCCCATCCTTGTCGGTGAACCGCCGGATGACATGAAAATCGAAGACAGCGTCCTCGATGGGGATGGGTATATAGTCCTGCGCCTGGTACTCGATGGCCTGCCGAAGCTCCTTTTTGTCCAGGACGGGAAAGTCCAGCGTCCTGACCACGATCTTCTGGCTGGCCAGGCCCAGCGCCACCTTGCGACCCCGTATCTTGTAAGTGCGCCAGAAACGTTTCAGAGCGTGGCCGAGAGCGTCTACATCGTTTACCTCTCCCTCGCTTATCACGCCCTCCGGCAGCTGGTCCAGCGCCGCTGATATGACTTTTGAACCGGCATCCTGATGTTGCAGCCTGACCGCTGCTATGGAAGAGCTGCCCAGGTCGAGACCCACGGGGCTGTACTTGGAACCGCCAAAGGTGTGCTTCTTCTTCTTCGCCTTGGGTTCCCGGGGCTTTTTAGGCTTCTTGCCAAAGGCAAACAGGGGTTTTTTAGGCGGTTTCTTCTTTTTCCCGTCTGGTTTTTCGGAAGGGGTCTCCAGTACAGCCTCCGGCTTAGTCCCGGAAGGCTGTTTTTCGTTCTCTTTTGGTTCCTTCTGTTTCTTTTTAAAGAAGCCGGCCATTAATTCATGCAAGCACCAACAATCCCAACAGGACTGGACTGGGGTCTAGCTTCGACGGTTCAGCAGGTATTCCTTTATTGTAAAGAAAGCCTATCAGATCGGAAGAGCGTCGTGTAGGGAAAGAGTGTAGATCTCGGTGGTCGCCGTATCATTAAAAAAAAAATTATATTTTTTTTTCTTCTTTTTTCTTTCTTCTTTCTTTCTTTTCTTTTCCTTTTTCTTTTTCTTCTTCTTCTTATTTGTTATTTTTCT